>CAMWZB010000082.1 GCA_947178655.1 uncultured Porphyromonadaceae bacterium | reverse complement strand
TTCGTCGGATGCGTCTGATGTGGATACGAGACAGCCGCTGAACTATTACCGTCAGGCCATCCCGTCGTTCGTAAGCGATGCATGGGCTACCACCGGCAATCTTGGAGCAGAGGGGCTGAACATGATATTCGAGGAGCGTGCTCCGATGAGCAAATTCTTCCTTCAGGACGCTCTCGAGCACTGGATGCCGACGCACGACAAAATGCGCTTCTACAATACGCGAATCCCGCTGACACAGCTGTCATTCAACACCGCCGGCGGCCGGGAGACGGCTCAGGAGCGGCTGAAAGGATTCTTCTCCGGTAATATCAACGCCAAGGCGCAGGTCGGCGCGCTTGTTGACTATCTGTACTCCAAAGGCAGCTATAACAATCAGGCCACCAAGGACCTGACTTGGGGATTCTCCGGGTCGTACCTGGGCGACCGCTATGAGATGCAGGCCTATTACAATCACTTCAACCTTCTGAACAAGGAGAACGGCGGCATCACCGATATGCTCTACATCACTGACCCGGCTGAGGTGCAGGGCGGAGTGACTACGGTGGACTCGAAGTCGATTCCGACTCGCCTGAGCAATGCCCATACGCGCGTGTGGGGGCAGGAACTGTACATCAACAACCGTTATAAAGTAGGGTATTGGCATGAAGAGATGCTCGAGGGCGACACGGCGGTCACGAGGACTTATGTGCCGGTGTCATCGTTCATCCATACGCTGAAATACAATGGGAGCAAGCATATGTTCCGCGACGACAGCGCTACGGAGATGGCTGATTTCTTTGAGAATACATATCTGAATCCAAACCAGACGCGCGACATCACCAAGTACTGGTCAGTGTCGAATACCGTCGGAGTGTCGCTGCTCGAAGGATTCCACAAGTATGCGAAGTTCGGTCTGGCGGCCTATGTGACGCATGAGGTGCGCCGCTACGATCAGACTGCCGATACGCTTGACCGGGAGGCCCTTGCCGACAGACTGACACAGTTCCCCGACGGCATAACGTCGATTGCCGGACACCGCACACAGCAACTTGCATGGGTAGGTGCGCAGCTGACCAAGCAGAGAGGCACACTTCTGAAGTACGAGGCCACAGGCGAGATAGGATTTCTCGGTGATGCGGCAGGAGAGGTCAAGGCCGATGGATCGCTGACAACACAGTTCAAACTGGGCCGTGACAGCCTGTATGTGAAAGCGTTCGGAGCGTTCCGCAACGAGACTGCCCCCTATCTGATGCAGTCATTCCTGTCGAATCACTTCATCTGGAGCAATGACTTCGGAAAGCGGCGCACGGTGTCGTTCGGCGGAGAGGTGAGCTATCTCCCCACGGGCACCCGTTTCCGCGCATCGCTGTCGAATCTTCAGAACCACATATACTTCGGTGCCGACGGTCTTCCGCGCCAGGAAAGCGGCTCTGTGCAGGTGCTGTCGCTGAGACTGAATCAGAATTTCCGCTTCGGGATATTCAACTGGGATAATACGGTGACGTACCAGACGACGTCAGATGACGCCGTGCTTCCCTTGCCTTCGCTGGCCGTGTACAGCAATATGTATCTGCTCTTCCGTATAGCCACGCTGCACTGTCAGCTTGGCGTGGACTGCGACTACTACACTAAGTACTACTCGCCGTCGTACCAGCCGGCGACGGCATCGATGGTGAATCAGCGTGAGATGAAAACCGGCAACTATCCGTTCTGCAACGTCTATCTGAACATGAAGTTGAGCAAGACGCGGTTCTATGTCATGTATACTCACGCCAACAAGGGACTGTTCGGCGGCACAGGGTACTTCTCAATGCCGTACTATCCTCTCAATCCGGCACGGTTCCAGATGGGTATCTCGGTCGATTTTGCCAACTGATATGCCGATGCGGCCGTAGGTCCGTTCGTCCATTCCGGCTTCGGTTCTGGAAAAACGCTCGAACAAATCGCCCCGGCGTGTAAGTTGTCAGTTGAATAAGCAACATGAAGTTTGTCAGGCAAAAGTTTGCAAAAACGCGAATTAGTGTGTACTTTTGCATGGCCGATAGCTTGACATGACGATATTATAAAAGATTGCTTCGGCTCTTCTTTCTGCAGCTTAATACATTTCTAAATCAAAAATATGAAGAGGTTTCTGACAACAATACTCGGCGCGATTGGATTGGCGGCTACGGCTGCGGCCGGGTCTACTGACTATGGCTATGTGTCGTCTGATGCGCATTTATTGCTCTGGGGCACCGGCAGAGCTGAGATATACAATGCGGCTATACGCATCGACGATGATGCGCTGGTAGGCAAGAAAATTACGGCACTGAAATTCTACTGGAGCCATGAGACTACAGCTGTGAACTGCAAGGCATTTCTGGCTACCGAACTCAAGAATGTGAGCAATATAGCCGTGGGCGATATCGCAGAGGAAAAGTTTGAGTCTCAGACCGAAACCGATGAAATGGTGGTCAATCTGTCGACTCCGTGGGTTGTTGACCGCCCGACATTCTATGCAGGATATTCGTTCAGAATATCGAAACTCAGCGGCAATGCCAATTCTTATCCCGTGATAGTGGCTCCTTGCGACAATGAGAATGCGTGCTTTGTGTCGACATCTCTCTCATACAGGAACTGGGGCACGCCGTCGAATCTCGTCGGATACGGTCTGTCGGTTAAAGTGGTGTTTGAAGGCGACCTCGAGTCGAATGCCGTAGGAGTGGTGTCAGTGTCGGATGTCGTGTGCGCGCCTTCGGAGTCCGGAACATGTACAGCTACGATTGTCAACCACGGTCAGCAGCCGGTGAACAGCATCGGATATACCTACACGGCAGGAGACAAGACTGTCAGCGGCACATATGATTTCGAGCCTCCCGTTTCGTCTGAATTGTACGGCACGCAGGCGACTATGTCGTTCGAGATACCTGAGTTCGAAGAACAGGGCGAATACATCGGTACATTCGTCATCGACAAGGTGAACGGCGCAGACAACACAGATGTAGCTCCTTCCGGCTCCAATAGCATAGGTGTGACGGGCGTGTCGGCCAACCACACGGTGGTGATGGAAGAATTCACCGGTACATGGTGCCAGTGGTGTCCCCGAGGCATGGCTGCCATGAAAGTGCTCGGAGAGGAATTGGGCGACAAGTTCATCGCCCTGTCCTATCATAGCAGCGACCCGATGCAGGTGACGCTGTCATATCCTGTGAAAATCAGCGGTTTCCCGTCAGCATCGATAGACCGCGGAGCATCATGCGACCCGTACTATGGCACCACCAGCAGCACTCCGTTGGGCATACGTGATCTTGTTGACAGCCGTCTGACTATGCCTGTGCCGGCTAATGTAGAAGTGAAGGCGTCGTATAATACCGATCAGACCGGCATTGATATCGAGGCATCGACATATTTCTTCAAGAGTATCAAAGAGAACCCTTACCGCCTTGAGTATGTTGTGTCAGCTGATAATCTGACCGGACCTGACGACAATCTGAACTGGTGGCAGAATAATGCGTACTATCGCTATGAGCCGTCGGCACTGCCCGGAGGAGAGCAGTTCTGCAAACCTGCGGATGAATACATACAGATACCGTTTGATGATGTCGTCGTGGCCTACAGTCCATATTCAGGCGAAGCCGAATCGATTCCATCGTCGGTAGAGTTCGGCAAGTCATACGGGCACAGCTATTCGATTGACATCACCGGTATTAATGAGAGTGTTGCCAATGGCGGTGTCAGTGGCCGCAGCCTGATTCAGGATTTTGAGCGTGTCTACGTGACCGCGCTGCTGCTTGATACGACGACAGGACGTATCATCAATGCAGCCAAGTGCCGCGTGGATGGTGCGGCTGCCGTTGGTAATGTCATTACCGGCCGTACCGTTGAGACTGTAGAGTACTATGATCTGTCAGGCCGTCGTATCAACGGCACCCCTGCTTCCGGTATTGTGATAGAGCATAAGCGATATACTGACGGAACGCATTCCACCGCCAAGCGTGTAGTGCGATAACGGACTGTCATAAATCTCGAGGAGTATGCTTCATCCGCAGGGATGTGGCATACTCCTCAATCTTTGCCTGCTCGCGAGCAGGCTGACATTCATAATTACTGTAACTTATATGGTTGACGTGGCCTCGCGGCTGTGCGGAGATAATATTTTTTTCTTGATGCAAAGTTCGGAATAAATATCCAAGGCTGAAATACCTATGATTCGGGCTTTTTACGTGTGTGAGTCAGCTCTGTCCGGCGAAGATTTAGTCAAAAATAGGTATTTGGCAATATGGAATAATGAAGTAACTTTGTATGCGATTTTATGTACTTGCATGACTGATGGACACAAAGAGAACACCATACCTGCCCGGAGACCGGCTCCGCGACCTCGTTGACGACAATAATCTGCTGCTGCTTGTGATAAGCCGTTTTGCAATTCCTCTCGGTTTCGGTGACGGGACTGTCAGGGACATATGTCACAGCTGCGGGGTTGACTGCGATACGTTTCTGACCGTAGCCAACCTTATCAGCGGGCGCGAACACTCGCCCCACGATATATCGCTGTCGTCACTGATGGTATATCTTGAGAATGCGCACTCTTACTTCCTTGACTTCATCCTTCCCACCATACGCGAGAAGCTCATCAAGGCTATCGACTGCTCTGATTCGAATGATGTCGGATTCCTTATTCTGCGCTATTTCGACAACTATGTCCTGGAGGTGCGCCGCCACATGGAGTACGAGAACGACACTGTTTTCCCTTATATCAGGGAGATGATTGCAGGACGTCTGCCCGAGCATGAGTTCAGCCTTAGGGATTACTCGCAGAATCACGACAGTGTGACAGAGAAACTCCAGGAACTCAAGGATATAGTCATCCGGCACTACAAGCACCGCAACAACAATATGCTGAACTATGTCCTATATGACATCATCAACTGCGGAGGCGACCTCGGGTCGCACAGCGAAGTGGAGGATGTGCTCTTCCTGCCTCAGGCCATAAAACTGGAGAAGAAACTCGGAACCCGTCCCGCAGCGTCCGAATGCTCCGAGACCGAAAGCTCTATTGATGACGCGCAGCCTGATGCTACACTGAGCTCGCGCGAACGCGAAATCATAGCGTGTGTGGCCAAAGGAATGTCGAACAAGGAGATTGCCGAAGCTCTGTGTCTGTCGATACATACGGTGACGACCCATCGCCGCAACATAGCGTCGAAGTTGCAGATACATTCGCCGGCCGGCCTGACCATATACGCAATACTGAATAAACTGATAGACATCAAGGAGATAAAACTTCAGTAGGGCGGAGGCGGCCTGAATAGGCCGCCCGGTCACTTCCGCTTAGTGTGCCCTTCGAAATAGTATGACAAAGGCAGCCGGATTCGTTTCCCGGCTGCCTTTGTCGCGCTTACAGCTTTGACTTCACCACAAGACTGTCTCCGGAGAGGTCGATTTCGAAGAGCTGTGGGATGCGGATATATC
>CAMWZB010000081.1 GCA_947178655.1 uncultured Porphyromonadaceae bacterium | reverse complement strand
AATTTTGCACTGATTGCAGCGGCAACACTGGCGTTCGGGACTTGCGGAGCGACACTCACTCTACCCCGCTACAGCCCCGACAACATGATCGTGCATCAGAACACCACACTCACCCTCAAAGGCCACGCCGCACCCGAATCGGAAGTACTCATGAAAGCCGGCTGGAACAACAAAACCGGCAAAACACGCTCTGACTCCGACGGCAACTTCACAATGAAACTCGCCACACCACCTGCCGGAGGCCCCTACTCTGTCATCTTCAGCGACAAGGACGGAACGACAACCGTCGAGAACGTGCTCTCGGGCGAAGTGTGGCTCTGCTCCGGACAGTCAAATATGGAATACCCCGTCCAGGGATGGACTTCTGTGATGGACCATGACCGGGTCGTGGCCACGGCCCATCACCCCGACATCAGGCTGCTTCAGATACGCAAGACGACTGCGTTCTCGCCACGCGAAGATGTAGAAGTCAACGGCGGAGGCTGGCAGACCTGCACTTCGGCGAGCATGGCCGACTTTTCTGCAATAGCATATTTCTTCGCATGCGAACTGGCAGAGAAACTCAAAGTGCCCGTCGGCGTGATTGATGCCACGTGGGGAGGAACTCCGGCCGAGGCGTGGACTTCGGCGAAAGCCCTCGGCGCTGTTCCCGGATTCGAGAACGAACTTGCAGACATGAAAGCCGCCGGCTATGATGCCGATACCATAAAGGCGACATATCGCAGCCGTATGGCCGACTGGATAAGGCTTGCGACTTCGTCCACTGAAGATTTTGACAAGGCTACCCTACAGTCAGGTTCAGAGTGGAGACAAATCAGTGCCCCGGGATATTGGGAGCAGAAAGGGCTGCCGGGTCTTGACGGCATCGTCTGGATGCAAAAAAGCATCGATATCTCTCCTGAAGATGCCGGGAAACCCGTCTCGCTGAACTTCCGCGCCATCGATGATGAAGACGAAACGTACTTCAATGGAGTTCTTGTCGGCAAAGGTTCAGGCTACGACACTCCGAGAAGCTACACTGTCCCGGGCTCGGCAGTCCGTGCCGGGGCCAACATCATCACCATAAAAATCAGCGACTTCGGAGGCGAAGGCGGTATCGCTCCCGGTGTGGCCGAAGCACGCACGGCCCACTCTGCCGTGCCGCTTGACGGATCATGGCAGTACATGGTGCAGACCGATTTCTCCAAACTGCCACCGAAGCCGGCCGACCCCGGCAGTTCAAGCTATCCGTCGGTGCTGTACAATGCCATGCTGTCGCCTCTCGGCGCCATGCCGGTCAAAGGAGTCCTATGGTATCAGGGCTGTGCCAACGTCGGACGAGACGAACAGTACGCGACTCTGTTCAAAGCACTTATCAATGACTGGCGCTCCATATGGGGCGAAAAACTGCCATTCTACTTCGTACAGCTTGCCGGATTTCTTGAGCCTAAAGCCGTACAGCCGGACTCAGAGTGGGCCGCACTGCGAAACTCTCAGGCGAAAGCGCTTGAACTTGACAATACTGCTATGGCCGTAGCTGCCGATCTCGGAAATCCTGCCGACATACATCCAAAAAACAAACAGGACGTGGCTCACCGACTCGCCCTCATAGCCTTGAACAGGGATTATGGTGATGACTGCGTATACGAGGCTCCGCGATGCGTGTCCGTCAAGACTGTCGGCAATGGCCTCGAACTGAGATTCGACGGCCCGGTGAAAGCGACGACTACGGCCATAACAGGCTTCATTATAGCCGGTAAGGACGGTCATTTCACCACAGCCACTCCTGAGCAGCCGGACGAGCGCACGATCATTCTTCGCTCCCATGCTGTCGATGCCCCGGTAGCCGTCAGATATAACTGGGCAGACTATCCGCAAGGCAATCTATACGGGCCGACAGGACTGCCTGTCGCTCCTTTCGCCAACGACAAATAACTGCCGTGACTGAGCACGCAGACACATGACCTGAAAACCGTATGACACACACCATACTGCGGAAAGAGACGCCATCACCCGAAGGCGTCATCACACTCTTCACCATCACCAACAGCATCGGCGCATCGGTCGGGCTGTCGACTCTCGGCGCAGGCATCACTCGTATTGCAGTACCCGACAGGAATGGCAGACTGACAGAAGTTGTTCTCGGCTACGACGACATCGCAGACTATATCAGGGACTCCCCCTGCGCCGGAAAGACTTCGGGAAGGTTCGCCAACCGTATATCCGGAGCCAGATTCAGCATCGACGGAACGACGTATCACCTATCACGCAACGACGGGGCCAATTCACTGCACGGCGGCCCGGACGGATTCCACAACCGTATATGGGACTATGAAATCATCGACCGCGGAGTGCGCTTCACACGACTGTCACCCGACGGAGAGGAAGGATATCCGGGCAGCCTGCACACTGCCGTCACATACAAGTGGGACGATGACTGCTGCCTTGATATCAGCTATGAGGCCCTTACGGACGCTGCTACGGTAGTGAATCTCACCAATCACGCCTACTTCAACCTGAACGGCTGCGGCCACATTCTCAGACATCTCCTGATGATCAACAGCCACGAGAGAGTGCAGAGCGATGCCCGGGACATCCCTACCGGAGCAATACTCCCTGTCGAAGGTACTCCCTTCGACTTCAGAACGCCCAAGGAAATCGGCCGCGACATAAACGCTGACTTCGAGAATCTGGTCTCAGGGAAAGGCTACAACCACTATTTCCTCATTGACCGGAACGATACCGGAGCCCTGACTCACGCGGCCTCGCTGTACAGTCCTATATCAGGCATACGTCTGGACGTCGGCACAGACATGCCCGGGCTGATGCTCTACACCGGCAACTGGCTCGACGGCTCTCCGACCGGGCGCGGCGGAATCGTATATCATGACCACGACGGCGTGGCCATCGAATGCCAGTTCCCGCCCGACGCACCCAATCGGCCCGACTTCCCCTCGGCCCTCCTCCGCCCCGGAGAAATGTATCGCCACACTATCCGCTATACGTTTTCACAAAGTTAAAGAACACCATTCTGAAATAATTAATGCTGCCCGATTCGCAATCAGGCAGCATTAATTATTTCATATAACAGTCAAAGAGCTCAGTTTTTCGAGACTTTGTCCATAGTCCTGAATGCCTGAAGCCCCTGATGGTTGACGTTCATCGCCTCGGCTTCTGTCAGATAGCGGTCGCTGTGGGCCTTGTCACCGAGTCCGGCATATCCCAGGGCAAGCATATAGAGACAGTGTATGCGGTTCATCTCGTCAAGACATCCGTCCCACACCTGAAGGTCAGGCAGGCTGACAGCGAAGTAATCCATTCGGACATTCTCATGCAGGTGTTGCTTGCCATAGTCTACCAGGCGGTTGAAGTACGAACGGGCAGTCTTCTCATCGCCCAGCGCCCGGTATGCAAGACCGGCATAGTATATTTTGTCCGGCTTGGCATCGTTGTAGTACATCGCCGCAGCAGGCTCTGTAGGGCCAAGAGTGGCCTGGCTGAAGCAGCGACGGGCCTTGTCGGCATCGCCCTTGGCCTGATGGCAAAGACCGAGCAGATAGAAGAAATCATTCTCCTGAGCACCGTAGAGCTTGCCTTCGCCGAGATGACGGGGATATTCGAGGCACTGCTCAAGCAGTGCGATGGCCTTGTCATAGTCGGCAGCAGCGATAGCCTCTTTGGCAAGTTCGACACGTGATGTCTGATACTGCATCGGCACCTTGCCTTCGCCGCCTTCCCACGGATGGAACGTGTGTCCGTCCAGCAGGGCCATAGCCTCGGCGAAGCGGCCGGTCTGGTTGAGGAGTGTGATTTCCTCAAGCACGAGGTCGTCGCGCTGCGCAATGAGTCCGGGGTACTTCTGGAGGAAGGCGAGTCGCTCGGCATGCGGACGCTGTAGCTTCTTGTACAGCTGGTCAAGCTCCATGAGCACACGGGAGTCGCTTTCGTCGAGCGAGAAGGCCCGCTCCATACATTCGAGAGCCTTGGCTGCATCGGCGCTCTTGTTGTAGTACAGCAGCGCGAGATTACGCCACGTGGTGGGGAAAGAGGGATTGAGGCAGGCGGCGCGTTCCCAGTACTTCCGGGCAAAATCGTACTGACGCTTGTCATAGTAGAGATTGCCGAGGAAATGGTTGGCATTGGCATCCTCCGGATTCGCTTCGATAGCGCACCGGAGAGCGAGAATGGCTTCCGGACGGTTCGGGAAAACGAAGTCAGGATCGGCTTCGGCACCGGCGGCAAATTCCTTCCCGGCTCCACTGAAGTCGCCCGCCTGCATGAGCGCCCAGCCGAGATAGTAATTGGTCATAGCTGTACTCGCGCCCTCGTCGAGAGCTATGCGCCAAAGCGATTCGGCCTCGCTCCACAGGCCCGCGGCACAGAAGTCGAGGGCTATCTCGTCGTAGTTATGAGCACATCCGCGCATCAGCGATACAAGAGCGGCGAGAGTCTCTTTGTCTCCTGTGACGAGATACCCGACAAAAAGGCAGCCATAATTGAACTTGTCGAATCCGAGCGATTCCTCGCACAAAGCTACAGCCTCCTTCTCTCGGCCTAAGCGCCGCAGGATGGCTGCTTTGAGAGCTCGGGCCTTGGCATTGTGCCAGTTGCGCAGGAGCGAGCGGCCGACTTCGTAGAGCGCCTCCTCGTAGCGGCCCTGCATGCAGCTTATCTGTGCGCAGGCGAAGTATCCGGCATCCTGCCATGCGCCGTTCCATGTCGATTTATAGAAGCGGTCGTACGCCTCGTCGTAGCGGTACTGGTACCTGAGCGCAAGTCCGAGATTATATATAGGTTCGCCGTCGTAGGGATTCGGGTTGCGCTTCTGAAGAACTTTCACAGCCTTCCTGAGATACGTCTCGGCCAGATCGAAGCGTCCCTTGCGTATGTACCACAGACCGACGGCGTTGTTGCAGCGCACATCGTCAGGGTCGCGGCGCAGACCTTCCTCGTAGTAGTCAAGAGGTGAATATGTGGCGTGGCGATACTGCTCGAGATGAAGCCCGGAGAGGAACAACTGCTCCACAGTCTTGATTTCCGAAGGCAGCAATGCCGCCTCTGCGGCGTCAGGGACAGGACGGATTTCGTCAGGCTCGGCATGCCAGGTCATTACAGAGCGGCCGCCCTTGACGAAATCGAGAGTCAGTTCGTCGAAAGCAGCGCCTCCGACGTCGACAGTCTCCTCGAAGATTCGTTCGGGAGTGACTTCGATCTCGCGGCTGAGATATTCGTGGCCGTCATCACCGGTCAGACGAATCAGCACGGACTGTGCCGAAGTAGCGAAAACCTTGATATGCACCTTGCCGCCGTCGACAGGGTCGATGTTCATCAGCAGATCTTTGGTGGCGTTCTTGACCACCCCCAGTTCGCGGTAAGGCAGGAAGTACTGCGTGAACTCCTTCTCCTCATATGGCATCAGCCAGGTAAAGTCAGGCTGGTTCTCGGTGTAGACAC
>CAMWZB010000080.1 GCA_947178655.1 uncultured Porphyromonadaceae bacterium | reverse complement strand
CTCTATGCCTATGCTGGCCGACGAGACGGGACGCCTGTGCTATGCTTTCGCCGATGATGGCGGAGCTATCACTCTTGCTGCCGGAGCCAACGATTCGCGGGTGCGCGGAGTGCGTGCGTCAGTCCAGGCACGTCGCTCCAATCTTGAGCGTTTCCGTGCGGCATTCGCCGCTTCAATTCCTCAATCCGGCCTCGGACTGTTCACATCGAACTATCCGCGTGAGGGCAAAGTGCGCTCACTCGTGTTTCTTGTAAGTTACAAGGACGTCGATTTCACTCTTGACGATCCGAAAGACTATTTCAGCAGGCTCTTCAATGAAAAAGGCTTCGCCGACTATGGCGCAACGGGCTCTGTCAGAGACTATTTCCTCGACCAGTCAGAAGGAAGGTTTGACATCACATACGATGTCTACGGACCTGTCACACTGGCTAACAACCGCTCGTATTATGGCCGCAACATAGGCGGTGCCGGCAATGATGCCAAGCCCGAGATGATGGTCGAAGAAGCCGCCGAACTCCTCAAGAACGAGATTGACTTCTCGCAGTACGATTACGACGGAGACGGAAATATTGACAACATCTTCATCGTATTTGCCGGCGAAGGCGAAGCTACCGGAGGTCCCGCGGCTTCCGTATGGCCTCATGCGTATAATGTCGAAGAGGGCAAATACTACAATGGCAAGCAGCTCTACGGCTACTGCTGCGTGCAGGAATGGCTCGGGTCGGGCGGTGACAACCGTCCTTCGCCTATCGGAACGTTCGTGCATGAGTTCTCGCATGTCATGGGACTCCCCGACCTCTATCATACTTCAGACAGCTATGCCGCCTACACTCCCGGCGACTGGAGTGTCCTTGACTATGGCCCTTACAACAACGACGGCCACACCCCTCCGGCTTACGGTGCCTACGAGCGAAATGCAATGGGCTGGATTGAGCCTGTAGTCCTTGACGGGCCATCCTCAATATCGCTCGAGCATATCCTGACGTCGAACAGCTGCTGTCTAATCCCGACCGAGAAACAGACCGAGTTTTTCCTTCTGGAGAACCGTCAGCAGCGGGGATGGGATAAATATGTGCCGGGCCACGGCATGCTCATATGGCATATTGACTTCAATCAGTCGATATTCGATTCGAATATTGTCAACAACAGCAAATCCCACCAGTACGTCGACATCGTCGAGGCTAATGGCCTTACCAACAATATGAGCACATCCGTCATGGCCGGATATGCCTTCCCCGGCACAGCCAATGTCACATCGTTCACCTCCGAGACCCGGCCGGCTCTCGTGTCCTGGGCCGGAAAAAGCATCGGGCTCCCCATCACTGATATCACTGAGACCGATGGAGTCATCTCATTCCTGGTGGACGGAGGCCTGACCTCCCTCGACCGTCCCTCCGCACCTGTCATGACTGCGGCCGACGACGGCTCGGTCACCGTCGCGTGGAGTCCTGTCGAGAATGCTGCCGGCTATATAGTGAATGTATATTCCGAGGGACATATTCCCGGTTCGTTCACCACTCAGGAAACGAGCTATACCGTCACCGGATGCCGGCCCGAGACCGAATACTACGCCACTGTACGCGCATACCGGGGCTCGACGCAGTCCGAACTCTCCGACGAAGCCTCTGTGCGCACGCCGGTCATCGCGTTCCGCTATCTCGCTCCCGTGGCCATATCGGCAGTGATTGACTCTGAGGCACACGCCACTCTCGAGTGGGAGCCTCTCGAAGGTGCCGCATCATACCTCCTTACGGTGGAGGCCGGCTCGGAGAGTGCCGGCTCGACCGAGACTCTCACCTTCGGCGTGCCGCGCAGCTCATCGCTTGTTATCCCCGACGGATGGAACTGGACCGGCACCACAGGCAGCACCTATACATCCACGTCATACTGTGTCGAGGCTCCCTCGCTCAAGATGAGCAGCAACGGTGTCATGCTTCAGTCGCCCGTCTACGGCGTCGATGTCAAGAATATATCGCTGTGGGTCTGTGGCGCAAACGCCGTCCAGTCCAACAGTCTACAGATAGCTGTCCGCCCCGACGCGTCGTCTCAGTACACGACAATAGCTGAAGTGTCGCCGTCGCTCTACAATGGCAGCGGTACGGTCATCGATATCCCGTCCGTGCCCGAAGGCAGTCGTCAGATAGCGCTGACCTATGTCAAGCAAGGCAGCGGCAATGTAGCTGTCGATGACCTTTCCATCACACTCGGCGGTTCGACATTCGCCACCATCGACGGTTATGACCGCAACGATGTCGGCGACATCACATCACATACGCTCGACGTTCCTGCCTCGGCCGGTCAGATACGTTTCTTCGTGGAGGCTGTCAATGCCGGCGGCGAGACATCTGCGCGTTCCAACGTCGTCACTGCGTCGTTTATGAACGGCGTCGGCTTTGTCGACAGCGTCGATGCCGACACCCCTGTCGAGTACTATAACCTCCAGGGCATCCGCGTGGCCCGGCCATCGTCAGGCCTCTATATCCGTCGTCAGGGTTCGCGCACCGCGAAAGTATACATACGCTGATGACCTGAAGCGCCCGGTTTCTTCATCTTGCCGGAGCACGTGACAAAATCAAGACCGCGCTGTAACCTCTACAGCGCGGTCTCTGCGTTTATAATCACCAAAACCATACCGGAGAGACACGTCCTCCGGTATACCAATCGTTAGTCATGTCATATTGAGAGTGCGCGGCTTCAGCACCGACAGCTGGAGCACAACGGCCAGAGCCAGAGCGCCTGCCATACAGGCGAATCCCATGCCCATCTGGCCGTGCTCGGCAAGCGAGCCCAGCAGATTCGTGGCCATGGCGCCGATGAAGAGTCCGCTCATGTTCATCAGCCCGTAAGCAGTGGCACGCGAGCGTGAAGGCACGAACTGGCACAGAATCGGCATGTTGTTCGCATCGAACAGGCCGTATCCGAAGCCGAAGAGCACACCTGCGCCAAGGGCAGCCGCCAGGCTCGAGCCATATCCCATGAGAACGAGCGATGGAATCATCATAAGCAGCCCTATGGCGCTGGTGTAAATGCGTCCGCGCAGATTCCGGGCCGACCACCGGTCGGCCATCGGACCGCCGGTCATGACGCCGGCGAACGATGCTGCGGCAATAGTTATAGTCGCCACCGGACCTGCGAGTGCCATGTCGATGCCGAGGCTGTCGGCAAACAGAGTCGGCAGCCAGTTCTTTGTGGCCCATCCCGGGATGGAGCATGATGCGAAGAAGAACATGATGGTCCAGAACGCGATATTCGTCACTAACATTCCAAGAGAGGCTCCGGCGGCTTGAAGATTTGTGCGAAGGTCAGAGGCGAAACTCTCCTGATGTCGCGCTGCCGCAGGTGCGTCGCTGCGCTTCTCGTAGAGCAGGAACACGAGCACCACCGAGTATCCGATGCCGATGAGTCCGAACCAATGGAATGTAGCCTGCCACGACAGCTGTTCGGCCACGAAGGCACCGAAGCCGCCTACGGCCTGGCCCATGTATAGGCCTGTCATGTGTATGCCTATGGCAAGGCTGAGCTGCTTGCCTGTGAAGTAGTCTGCTATCAGCGACAGTGCCGCAGGTATGTACAGAGCCTCCGATACGCCCATCAGAGCGCGAAGGGCGTACACCTGATTGTAGCTGTCGGCATAGCCCATGAGCAGTGTCACTGCCGACCATACGGCGAGTGATATGACTATCAGCCACTTGCGGTTCACCCGGTCGGCGACCATGCCCGATATGGGACTCATCAGGCCGTATATCCACATGAATGCTGCCATCAGTTTTCCGAACATCACCTTGCTCTCAAGGTCGGTGATGTCAACGGCCATGGCGTCGCGCATGGTCGACAGCATCTGGCGGTCCATATAGTTCAGCAGTGCCACAGTCCAGAGCAGTGCCACCACCATCCAGGGATACCAGGGTTTTAATCGTATATTTCTCATCTGTAGTGTGTAACGTAGTCAGTCAATGAATATGCGGTCTAAGGTGCCGAAGTGTTGCGGGCCGTGACTTGGGCAGATGCGCGCCGAGTGAAGCAGGTGTGGGCCCGGCGAAATAATCGGTGGAAATGGAAATGATAAGTGAACAAACATTTCGCCGGGCCGTGTCATACGTGCCTTATGCCTGCCGGCCGAGTATGTCGGAGCACAGCATGGCTGATTTCACCATCATGCGCGGGATGTGAAAAGGCCCTTTGAATATGTTGCCTTTGGCAGGCTGCGCCACAGTGCCGTCGCGGTGCAGGTAGCCGAACCACTCCCCGAACTCCGGGTCGGGCAGATGTTTCCATGCCCATTCATGGGCTTTGCGGTGCATCTCCAGATACTTGATGTTGCCCGTGGCTTCATATGCGCTCAGAGTGGCTATGATGGCCTCGGTCTGTGGCCACCAGAATTTCATGTCCTGCGAGTAGTCCTGGCAAGGGAGGCCGCGGCAGTCACGGAAATTGATGATGCCTCCGAACTCCTCGTCCCAGCCCCAGTCCCACGACCAGTCGAGTATGGTAGTGGCCATGTGTGTCAGCTCTGCATCGCGGCCGCGGTGGCGAGCCTCGTCAAGCAGGAACCATGCTGTCTCTATGCAGTGCCCGGGATTGATGGTGCGGCCTGCGCAAGTGTCGATGAGCCCTCCCTCGGGAGTCACGGTCTCGAGCATCGCCTTGAATTCCGGCTTGATGAACAGCTTCAGTCGTTCGATATACAGGTCTATGCGTTGGTCAAGCAGAGGGTCGGGCATCACGCTGCGTATCACAGACGCAGTGTTGATGAGTATCATCGTGATAGAGTGCCCGATGGCTTTGTGGACAGGAAGGTATTTGTCCGGAAGCAGGCCGGGAGTGTCCGTGAACCTCAGTATATCCTTGAACAGCCTGAGAGCCTTCTCGGCGTAAGTTCCGTCGCCTGATGCTTTGGCATACTCTGCCATGGCAATGGCGGCGAAGCACTCCGAGAACACATAGCGCCGTTTGCGGAGCGGAGTGCCGTCGGCTGTCACTTCGAAGAACATGCGGCCGTCCCCGTCGAAGCAGTGTGCCTCGATGAAATCGAGACAACTTTTCGACGCGGCAAGCCACTCTTCGTTGTTCATGATGTTATTGTAGGCATAGGCCGCCGTGAACCCGAAACGGCCCTGGAACCATACCGACTTTGTCGGGTCGATGATTGTACCGTCACGGTCAAGGCAAGTGTACACACCGCCGTTGACTCTGTCGAGCCCATTCTTCAGCCAGAACGGCATAATGTCGTCAATAAGGCTCTTGCGGTAAAGCTCCGAGAAGTCGGAGAGATAATGGTATGGCATAGTGATGATAGTGTGTCTGATTATGGCCGGTGTTCGAATCCGTTGGTCGCCGACCGGCCAAAAATCGCAGATAGAGTTTTTCTGATGGTGGTTGATTGTCGGATGAAAAGAATTGGGCAGCGGTTACCGGCCGGAGGCCGGATGTTGTTTTCAGATTTTAATATATCCCTTTATATATAAGTAAGGTAGAGTAGGGCGCTCCTGAACCTACTCTCAGGGCCGGCT
>CAMWZB010000079.1 GCA_947178655.1 uncultured Porphyromonadaceae bacterium | reverse complement strand
GCCACTATCAGAGCGAAGCCTGCGAAGATGAACCACGACTCGCGCCATCCGTCGAGCTGCTGGACAGCGTCGAGGCCGGGAGCGTTCACGAGGCGGTTCACCACGCATGTTCCGGCGATGAATGTGCCCAGAGATGCGCCGATGCCGTTGGTCATCAGCATGAAGAGTCCCTGAGCCGACGAACGCTGCGCGCGCGATGTCTTGAGGTCGACGTAGAGGCCGCCGGAGACATTGAAGAAGTCGAATGCGACGCCGTAGACGATACATGAGAGTATGAGGAACACCACGCCCGATGAGCCGGTGTTGCCGATGCCGAAGAAGCCGAAGCGGAGTACCCAGGCGAACATGGCCATGAGCATCACGCCTTTGATTCCGAAGCGTTTCAGGCAGAAGGGGATGGCAAGGATGCAGAGAGCCTCGGCGCACTGCGATATGGAGATGAGGAATGTGGCGTTCTGTGCCCACCAGTCCTCGGAGAATCCGGGAACTTTCGAGAAGTGGTAGATGAACGACGAGCCGTAGCTGTTGGTGATTTGCAGCGATACGCCCAGAAGCATGCTGAAGATGAAGAAGATGGCCATGTCCTTGCGCTTGAAGAGCGTGAATGCCTTAAGCCCTAAGGCGTCCACGAGACTGCGGCCGCCCTGACTGTTGACCGGGCAGGAGGGGAGTGTCAGACAGTATGCTGCCAGCATAAGGCTGAGGATGCCCGAGACATAGAACTGCGTGTAGCTGTGCTGGATGGCGGTGCCGCCGATGAACACGAAGTTCACGAATAGTTCGGCGCAGATAAAGCCCACGGTGCCGAGGGTGCGGATTGGCGGAAAGTCGTTCACGGTGCTCAGTCCGTTCTTCTCAAGGCCGTTGAAGGCCACAGAGTTGCTCAGACCTATCGTGGGCATGAAGAATGCCACCGACAGTGTGTAGAGTGTGAATATCGATCCGAATTCGAGTGTGCCTCCTGAAGCGAGTTGGGAAGCCGCAACGGCGCCGGTGGCTATCATGAAGCCGCCTGCCAGGAAGTGGCATAGGCTCAGTGTGATCTGCGCCGGTATCCAGCGGTCGGCCACTATGCCGATGAGTGCCGGCATGAAGATTGATACAAGTCCCTGTACGGTATAGAACCAGAACACTTCGTTGCCCAGGCCGTGGTTGCCCAGGAACATGCCCATAGAAATAAGATATGCGCCCCACACGGCGAACTCCAGGAAGTTCATCGTGGCCAATCGGGCTTTCAGCTGCAAGTTTTTCATTGACTTATGGTGTGTATTTTTATCGTTTGTTCGGTTATTCGTTGCTGTCGGCTGCCGCGCTGTTGTCGCGGGTCGCTTTCTTTCGGGAGAGTATCTCGCTTATGCGGGCGGCTTCCTCGTAGTCCTCGCTCTCGATCAGTTCTGCCAGGGTGGCTTCGAGCTGTTCGACGGTATAGTTCTCGGGCCTGGGTGTGTCATCTGGGCTTTCCACTCCCGGACCGAATGGGCTGCAAGGAGCTGACGACTCCATCGGTCCGTCGTTGTCGTCAGTATGCGCTTCGGCATCGTCGAACGTCTCCACTTCGGGCATTTGGCGCGACATCTCGTCGTCCTTGATGACGAATCCCGTGCGTCGGAGGATGTCCTCGGTGGTGAATATCGGGGTGCGTGTGCGCAGCGCGATGGCTATGGCGTCGCTTGTGCGCGAGTCAATGGTGATGTCGCGCTTGCCGTCGCTGAACGATATCTCGGATGAGAATATACCGTCCTCAAAGCGGTAGATGAATACTTCTGTCAGCTTGATTCCATAGGCGTGGGCGAAGCTGGCGAAGAGATCGTGCGTGAGCGGTCGGGGAGTGCGTATGCCTTCGAGCACGATGGCTATGGACTGGGCTTCGGCCGGGCCGATGACGACGGGTATCCTCCGAGGGCCGTCGGCTTCGGCAAGAATCAGGGCATAGGCTCCCGACTGGAGCTGGCTGTATGAAAGGCCGAGCACGTATAGGTTCACTCTGTCGTTGCTGTCCATGGCTCTTGTGTGTTTGTTAAGATTTCGGACGAGCGGCGTCCGGTGATGATGCCTGATCCGAAGCATCTCCGGTGTTCGGGGTCATAGATTGCCGCGAACTGTCCCGGAGCGATACCTTGTACGCGCACGTCGCTCTCCAGCACGTATTCGCCCGGGGCGCCGTCGGTCATCCGGCGGATTCGTCCGGGCAGGAAGTCAGGTGAATGGCGGTTCTTGAATGTCACCCGGACTCCGTCTGAATTGTCGGCGGCATCGCCCCAGGGATCCATGGTGATGAAGTGCATCTCGCCCAGATGGAGCACGCGTCCGTACTGCTTCTCGGTGTCGTATCCGCGCGACACGAAGAGCACATTCTGCTCAACGTCTTTTCGCACGACGAACCACGGGCCTCCGCTGAGGCCGAGACCCTTGCGCTGGCCGATGGTGTGGAACCAGTAGCCACGGTGCTCGCCGAGTCGGCGTCCGGTCTCGATTTCGACTATGGCGCCGGGCCGCTCGCCGAGATGGCGGCGGATGAAGTCGTTATAGTTGATTTTCCCGAGGAAGCATATGCCCTGTGAGTCGCGGCGGAAGGCGTTGGGCAACTTGGCCTCAAGTGCTATGCGGCGGACGTCGGCCTTGGGGATTTCGCCAAGAGGGAATGTCAGATGGCTCAGCTGGCTGCCCGATATGCGGGCGAGGAAGTCGGTCTGGTCCTTGACCGGGTCGACAGCCGTGGCGAGCCACTTGCGTCCTTGGTCATCGAACAGTGTGGATGCGTAGTGGCCTGTGGCTGTCTGCATGAATTCGTGTCCCCACCGCTCCTCGAAGTATCCGAATTTGATGATCGAGTTGCACATGATGTCGGGGTTCGGTGTGAGTCCCGCCTTGACTGTCCGGAGGGCGTATTCCATCACATTGTCCCAATACTCCTGATGGAGCGACACCACGTCGAAGGGCAGCCCGTAGCGGTGCGCTATCAGGGAGCACATCTCGATATCCTCTTCGGCCGAGCAGTCGCCTTCGTCATTGTCCATGCCTATGCGGATATAGAACAGGTGCATGGGCACCCCGCGCTCCGCAAGGAGATGAACGGTGACTGCACTGTCGACTCCGCCCGAAATAAGTACGGCTGTAGTATCCCTGACTTGGCTCATTTCTTCTGATTTTCCAGGTGGTTGGCCATTCTGAATGCGTCGATGAATCCGTCGGGCTCGTGCTCTATGCGGAGCACTTTGTGGGCTTTGGATAGGAAATAGAACATCGGCGTCGAGTTCAGTTCGAAGTAGTCGTATGCCTTGGGCATGGCCACTGTGAGCCAGCCCTCGGGACTGCCTTTCACGGATTTTTCCCAGGACTCGCCTTCAGGGTCTCCGGGGTAGACGCTCACTATGGTGAGGGAGCCTTTCTTGAGAAGCTCGTTTGTGGCAATGTCGCAGCTGAGCCGCGCACGTGCCAGAGAGCAGTCAGAGCAGTCGGGGTCGTTGAAGAAAAGGAGTATCGAGCTGCCTTTGATGTCGGCTGTCGAGCCTTTTGACCCGTCGGCCATCACTATGGGGATGACGGGGATGGTGGCGCCTACGGCGCTGCTTTCCATCACCTTGGCCTGTGCCTCGAAGCGAGCGCGCTCGGCCTTGGAGATTTTCTTGTTGGATGCCGCAGCGCGTGCGAAGGGCAGGTAGATGTCGGTGGAGCGGTACTGGGCTGTGTCGCTGTACAGCCAGTTCTCGGCCATCGTGGCCAGAGTCAGAATGATGTCTTTCTTCTTTGCATTGCGCTCAAGCACCTTATCGATGGCGGCATATACAGTGTCGGCCGACGCATGGGGCATGATGGCGATCCAGTCGCCGAACGCCTTGTTGAACTCCTGCGGATGCAGTACTGCCTGCTCGAAGTTGCAGCGGTCCCAGAAGCGATTGATGATGAAGTCGCAGCGGTCGCGCAGGTTCACCATCGAGTCGGGCGGTATGGGATATACCACCAGCTCGGCCGCCGGCTCTGCTCCACGGCTTTGGAATATAGAGAGGGCGCACACTACGCTTATGAGGACGTTTATTAATCTTTTCATTCTGTGTCAGGTGTAGAGGTAAAACATTCTCTAAAGCACAAAGTTAATGAAAAAGTATCAAGCAGCAAAAAAATAATGCGCTCCGCCGCCGCTGGCGCACCCTGCTGTGGATGGCGCTGATAAGGTCTGCGCTTTTCAGAATCAAAGAGGACTCGCGCCATGAGAAGCAACGAGCGGACGTCGCTATGCAGTGACATCCGCTCGTTGTGGTTATGTGGTGTTGAGATTATTCCTGAACAAGGGTGATGATGAATTCCTTGGCGTCTTCGGGGTCGGGAGCAATGGTAATCTTGCCTTCACGGGCGAGCCATCCGAGAGCGGCAAAGATTTCTTTGTCAGTCTTGAGCTTGGTGATTTTCTTGAGTTGTTTCAGCCCGAGAGTGTTGGCGTCATTGAGGGCTACCCATACGGTGCCGGCATAGGTGCCGATTTCTTCTACATTCATTGGTTCGTATCTATTTAATAGTTAGACATTAAATGTTACGCATTTTATGAGCGTCGGGAACAGACAGATTAATCTATATGATTCACGATGCAAATTTAACACATTTTGTTAAAATATCCATTATAAATGTCTAACAAATTTCGCCCTTGTTTTGTTTTTACATGTTTTCGGTTACGTTTTTGTCATTCGGCAGAACCCTTTGTCTGCTTTTTTCGCGGATACCACCGTTTTTTGCGGCGCTTCGACGGTTTCTGTCCGTCGGAGGGAGTCTCCGAAGCTGAAGGGCCGGACTCTGCGGCTTCCGGAGTTTGAGCGGTTTTACTGTCGTCACGTTTTTTATTGTCACGGCTGCGCTGCTTGTCTCCGGATGGCTTGCGCCGGTAGCCCTTGCCGCCGTGGCGCCGGTCGGGTCCGTCCCCGGCCGTGGCATCGGGCGAGGGGGCTTGGCCGAATTCAGCCGGTATTTCCTCCCGGCGTATCTTTATGTCGAGGAATCGTTCTATCTGGTCGAAGCGCCTGCGGTCGCGTTCGCTCACGAATGTGACCGCTTTGCCGTCGGCGTCGGCGCGGGCCGTTCGTCCCACGCGGTGCACGTAGTCTTCGGCCTCATGCGGCACGTCGTAGTTCACCACCATGGCTATGTCATCGATGTCGATGCCGCGGGCTATGATGTCGGTGGCGATGAGGATGTCGATGCGCTCGGCGCGGAAGTCGTGCATCACCTGCTCGCGCGCAGCCTGGTCGAGGTCGGAGTGCATCTCGGCTGTTTTCCACTTGCTCCGGCGCATGGCCTGCGAGAGCTGTCGCACCTTGAGCTTGGACGACGAGAACACGATGACGCGCTTGTTGAAGCCCTGCTCGAAAAGGTGTTTGAGCAGATTCTCCTTCTGATATTCGTGGCATATGAACACCGACTGGTCGACCTTTTCGGCCAGCTTGGACACGGCTATCTTGATTTCGACGGGGTCGGTCAGAATCGACTTGGCCATCTGCTGTATCTTTCGGGGCATCGTGGCCGAGAACATCAGTGTCTGACGC
>CAMWZB010000078.1 GCA_947178655.1 uncultured Porphyromonadaceae bacterium | reverse complement strand
GCCTAGATAGGAAGCGACTTTCTGTCCGAATCCTCCGGAGATGATACCGTACTCCATGGTGATGACAAGGCGGTAGTTTTTCAGTCGGTCCAGACAGGCTGTGTCGACCTGCGAGAGGATGCGCGGATTGATGACTGTCGGACTGATACCGTGGCTTCGGAGTATGTCGGCTGCCTCGAGGGCTGTGTAGAGGAAGCTGCCTTCGGCGATGATGGCCGTGTCAGAGCCTTCCGACACGGTGTCGTAACTGAAGAAATCGGTATTGACGGCCCCGTCGGCGTGACGGACACGGCCGCCGGGAGTGCGGATGACCACCGGATGCTCAGTCTGCCCTATCGCCCAGTCGAGCATGGCGACGTACTCGTCGGCATTGGCGGGAGCAAGGAAGACGATGTTCGGGATATTGGATATCATGGCGATATCGAAGAAGCCGAGATGGGTGACATCGTTCATGCCTCCTGTGGCTCCGCTGTAGAATTCAACGAAGGTGACGGGCAGACGGTTGATGCCCACATCGTGCGATATCTGATCATAGGCGCGCTGTACGAAGGTGGAGACGACTCCGAATACAGGGCGGCATCCGCCCTTGGCGAGTCCGGCCGCCATGGCGACGGCCTGCTGCTCACAGATGCCGACGTCGATGAACCGGCTTCGTGCCTTGGCTCTGGCAGCCGGAGGGAAGCCGATGGCTCCGGGAGTTCCGGCGGTCATGGTGACGGTGCGGCGGTCAGCTTCCATATGGGCAAGCATCTGACGGGTGAATATGTCGTGATAGCTCTCGGATGTGTCGACCCGGAGAGAGCAACCGTCAGTGGCGTCGAATGGTCCGTGATAGTGGAACGATTCCTTGTCAGCCTCGGCACATGGCAAGCCCATTCCCTTCATGGTGTTGATGTGCACGGCCACCGCGTGGTCAGCGTCCTTGGCCTGACGGAATGCCTTGACGAGCGAGGCTATGTCGTTGCCGTCACGGACGTAGATATATTCGTAGCCGAGCGCCTTGAAGATGTTGTTTGGGGCCGTGCCGTTGGAGTCTCGCAGTTCGGCCAAATGTGTGAAGAGTTCGCCGTGGTTCTCGGCTATGGACATCTGATTGTCATTGACCACGAGGATGAAGTTCGAGCCGAGCGTAGGAGCGTATCCGAGTCCTTCGAGAGCCATTCCGCCGCCCAGAGAGGCGTCGCCTATGAATGCCACGACATTCTCCTTTCCACCCTCTATGTCGCGGGCCTTGACCAGACCGGTGGCAAGGGATATGGAGGTAGAGGTATGGCCGACCTCAAAGAGGTCGTACCCGCTTTCGGCAGGACAGGTATAACCGGTCACGTCTCCATAGTGCGAGTGGTCGAGGAATGCGGCTATACGGCCTGTGAGCATCTTGTGCACATAGGTCTGATGCGACACGTCAAATACAAGTTTGTCCGTAGGAGCATCGAATACGTAGTGCAGGGCGACGGTCGCTTCCACCACTCCGAGGTTGGGGCCGACATGGCCGCCTCGCGCGCATAGTTTACGAATCAGGATGGCGCGCAGGTCATCGGACAGCCTGACGAGGCCGTCTGTGTCAAGGCCCTTGATATCGGCAGGACCATGAATGTTTTCCGGGTTTATATACATCGCAACGTCTTTATGTTCGGTTATGCAATCACAGTGTAAACACTTTGCCGGCGCTATTGGATGTCGGTCGTGCTGTGCAGAGACTGCATTTCGACGAGACGGCGGTAGTAGCCGGCAGCTCCGGGAGCGAGGAGCTCGTCGTGCGTTCCGGCCTCGACGATACGCCCTTCGTGCATGACGCAGATGAGGTCGGCACGGCGTATGGTGCTTAGCCGATGGGCTATGACTATGGTGGTGCGGCCGTCCATCAGGCGGTCAAGAGCCTGCTGCACGAGTGTCTCGCTCTCGCTGTCGAGAGCCGATGTGGCTTCGTCGAGTATGAGAATCGACGGATTCTTCAGCACGGCGCGGGCTATGGATATGCGCTGACGCTGTCCGCCGGAGAGGCGGCATCCGCGGTCGCCGATAGGAGTGTCATAGCCCTGCTCTGTGGCCATTATGAACTCGTCGGCATTGGCTATGCGGGCGGCGGCCCGCACCTGCTCGAGGGTGGCCGATTCGACTCCGAACGCTATGTTGTTGAAGATTGTGTCGTTGAAGAGTATGGCTTCCTGATTGACATTGCCCATGAGCGAGCGAAGCTGTGCCACGCTGAGACGACGCACATCCTTGCCGCCGACACGGACCGCGCCACCGGCGGGGTCGTAGAACCGCGGAATAAGATCGGCCATCGTGGACTTGCCCGAGCCTGACTGCCCGACAAGGGCTACCGTAGAGCCGGGTGCTACTTTCAGGCTTACGTCATGGAGGACATCTACCTGACCGTCGTAGCTGAAAGTCACGTGGTCGAACTCCACGCCCACCGGCTTGCCGTCGGACGGAATCGCCTCAGGCTCGGCCGGACTCTGAATGGGATTGACAGCATTGAGAATCTTGTCGACACGCTCCATCGACGCAAGTCCCTTCTGAATGGAATAGCTCGCTTTTGAGAGATCCTTGGCGGGATTGATGATGCTGTAGAAGATGACCATATAATATATGAAGTCGGCGGCATTGAGGCTCGAGGTGCCGGAGAGAATCAGCGCACCGCCGAACCATAGAATTATGGCTATGGCCGTCGTGCCGAGAAACTCACTCATTGGATGCGCGAGCTGCTGACGGCGCGCCACGGAGTTGGAGATATGATAGAACTCCCGGTTCTCGTCATGGAAGCGGCGCCGCATCTTGTCCTCGGCATTGAATGCCTTGATGATGCGCAGACCTCCGAGTGTCTCCTCTATGGTGGACATCAGCACGCCCCACTGGTTCTGCCCTTCGAGCGACTGACGCTTCAGGCGCTTGCCCACACGGCCCATGACGATGCCGGCCAGAGGCAAAAGGATGAATACGAAGAGCGTGAGCTGCCAGGAGATGGCTATCATCATGCCGAGGCAGACGATGATCATGACAGGATTCTTGAACATCATGTCGAGCGAAGCCATGATTGAATTCTCGATTTCGGCCACGTCGCCGCTCATGCGTGCCATGACGTCGCCTTTGCGCTCGACGGTGAAGAAGCCGATGGGAAGCGCCGTGATTTTGTCGTAGACGTAGTTGCGGATGTCACGCACTATGCCAGAGCGCATCGGCACGATGAAGTAGGCGCTCAGATACGCCGTGCCGGTCTTGAATCCCGTCATGACCACAAGAGCCAGGGCAAGAGCGCCGAGGGTGGTGACAGGCCCGTAAGTGGCTATCATCTCCTGCGTGTAGTAGTAGAAATTGTTGAAGGCGACTTCCTTTATCGATCCGTCGCCTACGTGCATGAGCGAGTAGTGCGTGGTGTCGATTTTGAACAGCATCTGAAGTATCGGGATAATCAGTGCGAAGGAGAAGAGTGTCAGGAAGGCCGTCAGGAGGTTGAAGATGATGTTGAGCGCCAGATACTTCTTGTAGGGCGACACGAATCGGCGCAGTATGGCGAAGAAATCTTTCATTGCAGTGATATCAGTGATTGTGGAGCATATGCCGGGAGGTTGCGCGGATCAAGCCTCAGGCGCATGTTGTCGGGATAAAGATTATTGGCGCGTCGGCCGATGTTCTTGAGGAATCCGAGAGGACGGCCGCCGTAGCAGGCCAGCACGAATCCACGGGGCAGACCGTCGGGCACATCGGCGAGGCCCTCTCCGCGGAGATATGCCAGCGCTCCGGCATAGTCGAGATCAATATGCGGGAAGCTGTCGGCGATGAGGGCTGTGGAGAGGGCAAGGTCGTGCGAAGGTATCATGTCGCGGCCTTTCAATGCACCGAGGGTGAGGCCACCGCGCAGGAGCTGTGTCTTGGCGGCAAGTTCGGCGACAAAAGTCTCGTGACGGCGTAGCCGCAGTTCGACACACCCTTGCTGACCGGCCACTTCGACGTAGCTGTCGGAGTCGGTGATGTGCGTCCGGCAGAAATCCGACACGCGTCCGGCCTTGCTTCGTGAGGTTCCGCTCTTGCGCGACACTTCGCCGGGCTTGCGGAATGCGGCCATGAACAGCCCCTCGCCACGGACATGGCCCGGTGTGAGACGGTAGCAGTGCAGGTCAGTGCCGATGCCCGGCCAGATACCTTCGAAAGCGAGCAGTCCGAGGTCTATGCTCTCGCCGCCGAGCGTGTCGGCGATGAAAGCGGCGTTCTCCTCATTCTCGCTGCGATTGAACGTGCAAGTGCTGTATATCATCACTCCGCCGGGCCGCAGCGCGTGCCAGAGCTGCCCGACAATGTCCTGCTGGATGCGCGCGCAGTCGGCGATGAGTCCGTGCGACCACTGCCGCACGGCTTCAGGCTCTTTGCGCATCATCCCCTCGCCTGAGCATGGGGCGTCGACTGCTATGATGTCGAATGCCTCGCGGAGCTTGCCCAGACGTCCGGCATCACCACGGGACACCACCGAGCCCGGAGCGCCCTCTTTGACGACGTTCTCCAGCAGAATATTGGCACGGTGCCGGTCGAGTTCGTTCGACACCACCAGGGCATCGGCCGGAAGAGCCTCGATGGCGGCGATGCTCTTGCCGCCCGGAGCGGCACAGGCATCGAGATAGCGCAGGCCCTCGGAACCGTCGAAATATCGGCTCACCACTTCGGCCACCGCGCGGCCATAAATCATAGAAGAAGCATCCTGCACATAGTAGAGGCCCTGATGCCACGCAGGATCCGCAGCAAAAAGCGGACGCTCCGACAGATAGAACCCCCGGGAGCACCATGGCACAAGGTCGGCATCCGGCAGAGCCGACGCTCCTTTGAGAGCGTTGGCACGGACACTGACCGACGGAGCCTCCTCAAGCGCCGCGAGCAGCGGGCCGGCAAAGTCAGAGCCATAGCCCTGAAGCATATCCACAAAATCGTGAGGCAAATTCGGATTCATACAGTAAAGATAGAGAACAAAGGTACAATTAATATATCACATACGCAAATACAATTTCGGGAGCCTTATTTTGTAAAAAAATATGACAGAAAACCGTCAAACCACATAGCCCCCTTTATATAAAATTAATAAAAAACAGCGCCGAAAGCTCCTTGTCAGCATCCGGCAGCGGATGACGGCGCCTTATCAACTACAACACAGTCGATTAAGTATGCAACAAGCCAAAATCAAGGCTTCAATAGTGTAAAACAAACACTTAATTCAGTCTGCCCTAATTAACATTTTGAATCTTATTTTAGTTTATTTTCACTATTAAATGTTTAAAAATATTTCATTAGCATTTTGAGAGTCAAAGTTTTTAACTAAATTTGCCACCGAATCGAGCATATCATATGCAGGATTCAACATGCACTGAAAAAAACTAAATAACTCTTACCCCCGAAAAAGGTCGACTTCAACTTGTAAGCCAGAAACCATTCAGGACCCACTTAACCACTATTTTATGAGAAAACATCTGTATCTGACTTTGCTCCTGCTGACAGGTGGCGCTTCTTTCGGAAGCCTTCCCGTCTATGGCGATCCGGTGCCCCAGCAAAGCCAAGCGAGCGCTGTCATCC
>CAMWZB010000077.1 GCA_947178655.1 uncultured Porphyromonadaceae bacterium | reverse complement strand
CTGCCGCACTTATTGGCCGGACATCCTGTGAGCCAGTTGCCGGTGTACACCTGCACGCCGGGCTGGTCGGTGTCCACAGTCAGGCGGCGACCGGTAGCGTCATCGGTAAGTATGGCGGCAGTCTGCATCTTGCCCGGTTCGTAGCCGTCGATGGCCCAGCAGTTGTCATAACCCTTGCCGTAGACCAGCGCAGGGAATTCCACCTTGATTTCCTCGCCAAGAGCCTTGGCCGTAGTGAAGTCCATCGGCGAGCCTGCCACAGGCACGAGCACGCCCTCGGGGATGAGGGTGTCATCGGTAGGAAGATAGTGCGAGGCGAAGAGCTGCAGCTTCTCGTCAAGCACACTGCCGGCATTGTGACCTGCCAGATTCCAATAGGCGTGGTTGGTGAGGTTCACCACAGTGGTGGCGTCTGTCACAGCCTCAAGAGTCAGCCTGAGCTCGTTGGCATCGGTCCACTCATATGTGGCGCGGGCAGTGAGTTTGCCGGGATACGACGCTTCACCGTCGGCGGCCGTGTACTGCATCACCACACGGTTGTCTTCACAGCTCACCAGCTCCCAGTTCTGATTCTGGAAACCCTCGCTGCCGCCGTGCAGGGCATTGGGTCCGTTGTTGATTTCAAGCTGATATGCGGCATCGCCTATGCGGAGGTCGCCGCGCGCTATGCGGTTGGCATATCGTCCGGGCACCTTGCCGGCGCAGGGACCGTCACCTATGTAGTCGGCAGGGTCGGCATAGCCGAGCACCACATCGTCGAGGCGTCCCGTACGGTCGGGGACATTCACGGCCACGATACCTGCACCGAGAGTGCTCAGCACCACTGATGCGCCGGATGCGTTTGTGACGGTCACAAGAGTGATTTCACCCTTGGCCGACGGATATTTCTTTGAGGTGAGCATAGCGGCAGACTTTATTTGATGCCGCGTACGCGTTTCTCCCAGTTCCATGAAGCGCGGAGCGTGTCGTCGAGGTCACGTTCAGCCTTCCAGCCGAGCTCTTCGTTGGCAAGAGCGGTATCAGCCCAGACAGCAGGCACGTCGCCGTCGCGACGGGGAGCGATTTTGAAGGGCACGTCAACGCCGTTGGCGGCCATGAAGCGGTTGAGAAGTTCGAGCACCGAAACGGGACGGCCCGTGCCGACGTTGAAAATCTCGTATTTCTCCTTCATCTTGCCGTCGACCATGCGGTCAACAGCTGCCACATGAGCCTTGGCGAGGTCGAGCACGTCGATGTAGTCGCGCAGGCAGGTACCGTCCTCGGTGGGATAGTCATTGCCGAATACCGACAGACATTCGCGCACACCTGCCGCAGTCTGGGTGATGAAGGGTATGAGGTTGTTGGGCACACCGCGGGGAAGCTCGCCGATGAGTGAGCTTTCGTGTGCGCCGATGGGATTGAAGTAGCGGAGCGCTATACCGCGGAAGCCTTCATAGGCACGGCAGCAGTCACGGAGGATATCCTCGGCGATCTGCTTGGTGTTGCCGTAAGGCGACGTGGCCGGCTGGCGCGGAGTCTGCTCGGTCACGGGAAGAGTCTCGGCATCGCCATAGACAGTGGCCGACGACGAAAAGAGTACGTTCGGACGCTTGAACTCCTTCATCAGCTGGAGGATGTTCATATACGACACCAGATTGTTCTGATAATACTTGAGAGGTTCGTGCATCGATTCGCCTACGGCTTTGTAAGCGGCAAAATGAATCACGGTGCTGAACTCGTGGCGCTCGAACACTCCGCGAAGCGCTTCGAGATCGCAGGTATCACATTCTTCGAATGCGACTTTGCGGCCCACGATTTTTTCAACGCCTTCGACTGCGGCAGGCTCCGAATTGGAGAAGTTGTCGATAATCACCACGTCATAGCCGGCTTCGATGAGAGCCACGGCTGTGTGCGTACCGATATATCCGGCGCCGCCGGATACCAGTACTGTATCTTTATATTTGTTCACCTTATATAATATATAGAGTTTATATTCTCGATGCGGTTTTTGGGAGAGTGTGGTCTGGATAGAGTCGATCAGTATAGTACGTTGTGCGACATCGCCGCACTGACAGACAACCGGGAGCAGTCGGTCGTCGTTCCGACCCTGCTCCCGTGTGTCTTTTTTTCTTATTCGGCTTCGGCCTCCTTATGGGCGCCGTCCGAAATAATTACGCCGTACACTTTGGGTTCGTGTCCGTACTTCTCGTTGAAGCGCTTCTTGGCTGTCTCGACAAAGCTGTCAAGAAGATCTTTCTTCACAAGGTTGATGGTGCAGCCGCCGAAACCGCCGCCCATGATGCGTGAGCCGGTCACGCCACACTCACGGGCCACGTCATTGAGGAAGTCGAGTTCCTCGCAGCTCACCTCATAGTCCTTCGACAGACCGGCGTGTGTCTCGTACATGCAGCGGCCCACAGTATCGTAGTCGCCGCGGTTCAGTGCGTCGCAGACGGCCAGCACGCGCTCCTTCTCCTCGATGACGAACTTGGCGCGGAAGTAGTCCTCTGCGGTGATGTCAGTCTTGACTGCGTCGAGCATCTCCATGGTGGCGTCGCGAAGAGTCTCGATTCCGAGGCGCTTGGCCACGCGCTCGCACGATGCACGGCGCTTGTTGTAGGGCGAGTCAGCCAGTTCGTGCTTGACGCGCGAGTCAATCAGCACGAGCACGTGATCTTTCGGGCTGAACGGATAGTACTCGAATTCCATCGAACGGCAGTCCAGACGCATCAGATGGTCCTTCTTGCCGAAGACGCTGGCGAACTGGTCCATGATGCCGCAGTTCACGCCGCAGTAGTTGTGCTCGGTCGACTGGCCGATGCGGGCAAGCTCGAACTTGTCGATAGAGTTGTCGTTGAACATATCGTTCAGCGCGAATGCGAAGCACGATTCGAGAGCGGCCGACGAGCTCAGACCGGCACCCAGAGGCACATTGCCTGCGAACACTGCGTCGAAGCCTTCAACCTTGCCGCCGCGCTTGATGATTTCGCGGCAGACGCCGAAGATATAGCGTGCCCACGACTGCTCGGGAGCATCGGCTTCGTTCAGTCCGAACTCTGCGTAGTCGTCGATGTCGATCGAGTACACGCGAACCTTATCGGTGCCGTTGGGACGGATTTCCGCCATGATGACTTTATCAATAGCGCCCGGGAATACGAAGCCGCCGTTATAATCGGTGTGTTCGCCGATGAGATTGATGCGTCCGGCCGAAGCATAGAGTGTGCCGTTACCGCCAAAACGTTCGGCGAATACGGAATTGATTTTCTGTTTGAGTTCCATTAAAGGTTTTTTAGTATTAGACGTTAGACTTCTGCAAAGTTACTTTTTTTTAAAGACATACACAAACCGTTTTTCGTCTAATTTAGGTATTTTCGAGCCAAATCGCCCGACAGCACGCGACAACAGCCGCTTTTTCGGCATCACCGACGTGCCGGAGCGTCCTTTAATGACCGGGCATTTGGACACTAAAAAAATATTACGTAACTTTGTCCCCGGATTAAGTAGCTCCGGGAACGCGGTGAGATGCCGCGACAGTACCCGCTGCTGTAAGTTCCGAGATAAACCGCGGCATCATGCCATTGTCCCCGAGGGATGAGAAGGCGCCGACGGTTGGAACAAGTCAGAATACCGGGCTGAGTCCAGAATTTCCGAACGGCCTGCGGGATTATGGGTCTGAAGATACCGAACCACTCTCATGCGTGCAGACCGGAGCGTCCGGTCGTATTCGATATTCTCATACGCCCGTCGTGCCTTTTGGCAACGGCGGGCTTTTCTTATACCCGCTCAGAGACAGCACTGAACAAACCAACCATATTCATTCTCTATGAAGAAACTCAACATCTTTGCCATCGCCATGATGGCCACAGCCGCAGCTGCGGCTCAGAATGCCGACGGTGTCGTCATTCTCGACCTGAGCAAGTCCACTACTCCGCTCGAATTCAACCAGCAGACAGGAGCCTGGGACAAGACTTTCAGCGAAGACGAGCTCATCATCGAAAGCCAGTGCTTCGCATTCATCCACGGAGCTATCGAAGACTACGACACATGGTGGGGATTCACCGCCTCCAACTCCGCCGACAACTCGCCCCGCGACAACTACATAACATACCAGTACAGCAACATGGCCGAGGGCGGTATAGCTCTCGACGGCAACGGCGCCATCAAATTCAACGAAGCCGGAGCTCCCGAAGTCAGCGCCGATATGCCATACCTGGTAGCTTATTACAGCCCATACTCCGCTCAGCGGCCTGTCGACATGGTATTCAACGACGGCAAGGACTACGACCCCGTAGGCGTATACGTCAACCTCAACACCTACGTATACAACAGCGTGACTTTCGGCGACGCATTCTCAAGGCGCTTCACCCAGGGCGACAAATTCACACTCACCGTCCACGGCGTAGCTCCTGACGAGACTGAGAAAACCGTAGAAGTATCGCTCGCTTCCGTCAACAACGGCTGCATAACCATCGCAAGCGGATGGATGTACGTCGACCTCACGTCACTCGGCACCGTCAACGAACTCTACTTCACCCTCGACAGTACCGACACCGGAGCCTGGGGCATGAACACCCCCGGATACTTCTGCCTCGACAAACTCATGGTAAAACCTGCCGAAGGCGCTTCTGTCGAAGCACTCCGCACCCAGCGCGCAGCCCTCAGCTATGACCGCGCAGCCCACACCGTCAGCGTAGCCGGCGCATCCTTCGCTGCCGTGTACGACACCGCCGGACACATGGTCATGAGCTCGACCGACGCCACATTCTCCATCGACCGGCTCGGAGCAGGCGTGTACGTAGTCAAGGCCGATGACGCCGTCCTCAAGATTGCCCGCTGATTTATCGGCCGCCCCCAAAACAACATCCCCCGCGAAATGAATCTCGCGGGGGATGTTGTTTTGGGGACATATAGCCAAGCTCTTAACCGAACTTCGAAATCTTCCTCAGCTGCGATTCGTTGATAATCTTGATGCGTCGCCCGTCGACTATCAGAAGACGCTCATTGACGAACGTCGTCAGTGTGCGGATAGCGTTCGACGTGGTCATGTTCGAAAGGTTCGCCAGATCCTCGCGCGACATATATATCTTCAGAGTGCAGTTGTCATCCTCGTATCCGTAGTTGTCGGCAAGCACCACCAGAGCCTCGGCCAGACGCCCGCGGATATGCTTCTGGGTCAGATTCACGATTTTCGTATCTGAGCCGCCGAGATTACGCGAAAGCTCGTGTATGAAGAACCAGGCCAGCCTCATATTGTTCTGAATCAGATCGCGCACTATGTGCAGCGGCACCGCTCCAAGTGTCGACGGCTCGAACGCTGCCGCACTCGACACGTAAGGCTCGCCGGCAAAGAACGCACGATAGCCGAAGTATTGCACCGGACGTATCAGCCGAAGTATCTGCACTCGGCCTCCAACACCCTCCTTTATCTTCTTCACCTTGCCCTTGAGAAGAACCCACAGAAACTCAGGCTCATCGCCTTCGGCATAGATGAGCTGATTCTTCTTGAAAGAATGTATCTCAAGATTATCCGTGACGACGCGCTTTTCGTCGGATGAGAGGATAGACCAGATTTCGGCCATATCTTCATT
>CAMWZB010000076.1 GCA_947178655.1 uncultured Porphyromonadaceae bacterium | reverse complement strand
CTGGCAGTGATACTGGTGCTGTGCGGAGTGAAGTGGCCGGCATACCTCGACCCGTCATTCACCCTCATATCGGGTGCCAACGCATCACTTGCATGCTTCGCCGCCGGCATCACACTCTCTTCGGTCAAGGTGGTACTCAACAATCAGGTATGGATGGGCTCGTTCCTGCGCCTTATCGTCACCCCTCTGCTCGTGCTTGCTGTGGGCATCATCTTCCACATGCACCCGGAGAATCTGAAGATGCTCGTCATAGCATCGGCTCTTCCGCCGGCCATGTCGGGTATCATCATCGCCAGCCGATACAACGTATATGTCGCTACGGGCACATCGTCGCTGGCCGTCAGCACACTGCTGTTCATGGGAACATGTCCTCTGTGGATATGGCTCACTGACGTAGCGCTCAGAATGTTCGGCTAAGCGGCACTGCTCTACGCTGTGCCGGCATACGCGACACATCCCGCGAGGCATAATGCATTCGCGGGATGTGTCACGTCTATACTTATATCAGTCTTCATACTGTCTTAGCGCAGTCCTGAGAGCATCGGCGATGCCGCGCCTCAGTTCGGGAGGAGAGAGAACCTCGATCGACGGGCCATGCGAAAGCAGTTCCTCGACAAGGTCGGGAGTGATGCGCATGCGGTAGCTGAATATCGAGTAGCCGGCATGCACTTGCTCGCTCTGTGAGTGGTGCAGGGGCAATGCCCTGAGATACTTGGCCTGAACAGGACCTGTCCGGATCTCGATATCAAGAGGCTCGCCCTCGCCTGCCACGATACCGAACGAATGACGGAAATACTCGCAAGGGTCGAAAGCCGGGTCAGGCTCGAAGACCGATGTATTCAGCCGCAGGCAGGCCATGCGGTCAAGCGCGTAAGTCTTGATACGCCCGTCGGCAACGTTTCGTCCGGTTATGTACCAGCGTTGACGGAAGAGCTTCATGAAGTACGGCTCAAGCACGACTCCGAGAGTCGGTGTATCGCGGTTGAAAGCCTGATAGTCGAAGGTTATGCTGCGATTCTGCCGCAGCGCCTCTATGGCCGGTGCAAGATGCTCTCGCGCCGAAGGGACCGGCTCTACGAATATACGCTCCGACACGTCACGGCTCTGAGAGAGCACTTCATTAGTCACGGCCGAGTCGAGAAGCCACTTCGACACAGCAGTCCGCGGAGCACCGCTGTCATCGATAAAGTATTCGTAGGTCGACGGATCACACTCGATAACGATGTCGAAAAGTTCTTCGGCGGCCTCACGGTAGCGACAGAATGTCCGGCGCGGCAATCCATGGCCGCTTCCGTCGCCGAAACGCGACTTACTCCAGCACTGGTCGAGCTGCTGCCGGGTGATGCGTCCATACCGGCTGATGGTGTCGACCAGCCATATACAGCGTGCCGTGAGTTCGCGGTTCATCAGGCCGCCGTCTCAGGTTTCTTGCGGCCTATCGAAAGCAGCCTCAGGCCTATGATGGTATAGAGGGCATTCATCAGCAGGAGCTCGAAGCCGGTCTCGTAGCCGAAGCAGTCCATCAGAAGTTTCTGTGTGATCCATGACACGACAGGAGCTGCCACGCAGACCGCAGGCACCCAGCGGTCATGCACAGGCTTGCGCCAGAACATGCCGTAGACGAAGAGGCCCAGGATAGGACCATAGGTGTAGGATGCCAGAGTGTACACTGCCGAAATGGCATCCTGATCGCTGAGATAGTAGAATGCGATGATGACCAGGCCCATGCAAGCCGACATGGCCACGTGCACGGCCTTGCGTGTGCGAGTCACAGCTTTGGCATCGTCTTTCTTGTGAGCACCGAGAATGTCGACTGTGAACGAAGTTGTGAGCGATGTCAGCGCCGACCCGGCCGCCGAGTAGGCCGCCGAGATGAGTCCGAGGACGAACAGCACTCCAACTATGACCGGCATATCCGCATGAGTTGCGACCAGACCGAAGAGTTCGTCGCTTTTCTCCGGCATGGCGATACCCTTGTTGTCAATATATATCACCAGCAGAGTGCCGAGGATGAGAAAGAGGGCGATGACGAAAAACTGGGTGATGCCGCTGACTATCATATTCTTCTGACTTTGTCCGGTATCGCGGCAGGCGAGGTTGCGCTGCATCATGTCCTGGTCAAGGCCGTTGGTGGCGATAGCCATGAACACACCGGCTATGAACTGCTTCCAGAAGTATGTGCCTTCTTTGGGATTGTCGAAGAAGAACATCCGCGCCGTGTGATGATCGGCCACGGCCGAGGTCATCTCACCGAAGGAGAATCCAAGATTGCGGGCCACGAAGTAGATGCACAGTATCACCGACATGATGAGGCAGAAACTCTTGAGCGTATCCGTCCAGATGAGGGTCTTCACTCCACCCTGCACCGTATAGAGCCATATCAGGCCGATGGTGACGATGACGTTGAATATGAATGGTATGTGCATAGGCTCGAACACCAGAAGCTGGAGCACGGCGCAGACCACAAAGAAGCGCACGGCAGCCCCGAGCATCTTGGATATGAAGAACAGCCACGCACCGGCACGATAGGTCGACGTGCCGAAGCGCTCCTCAAGATAGCCATAGATGGATATGAGATTGCGCTTATAGAACATGGGCACAAGCACGAACGCTATACAGAAGTAGCCCACGATGAACCCCAGCACCATCTGCAAATAGGCGTAGCCCTTGGCCACAACCATACCGGGGACAGAGATGAATGTGACTCCCGATATGGCCGCGCCTATCATGGCGAAGGCCACCACAGGCCACGGAGTGCGGCGGTTGCCGGTGAAGAAAGTAGAGTTGTCGCTTCCGCGCGAGGCGAAATACGATATGGCGAAGAGCAGCACGAAATATGCCGCGATAGTGATGATGACAATAGTTGACTGTGCCATGATTCAGACTTATTCGGCGTAGATGAGATATGGCTTGCGCTGAGCCTTGAACTTGGCGACATCATCAGCCCATGTGGCCTTGATTTCGTCGGCGCTGCGTCCTTCTTCAATCATCTTGCGGATATCGCCGCGTCCGATGAGAAGTTCGAAGAAGCTGCGGAAAAACTTGTCATCGGGCTTGAGGTCGTTGTAGGCGTCAATCAGATATTCAAGATTGATTCCCTTGGCGATTATGTCGTCGTCATCGAGGCCTCTGAGGTCAACACCGTAGCAGCGCTTGTCGAGTTGCGGCGGATTCTTGGCGCCGGGGACACTGCGGGGAGTGAACTCGAACGTGCGGTTTTTCATGCCGGGATGTCCGTAACATTCGAAAGGCATGTCCGTGCCTCGTCCAAGGCTCACGGGGGTTGCCTCGAAGTAGCAGGTCGAGGGATAGAGGTAGATGGCCTTCATAGTCCGCAGGTTGGGCGAGGGAGCCACGGGCAGTTCATAGCGGGTCTGATGTGTATAGTTGAGACAAGGCACCACTTCGAGGGGTACTTTGGCACCACCCTTGAGCCAGCCTTCGCCGTTGATCATCTTGGCAAGTTCGCCCAGGGTCATGCCATGCACGATGGTGATGGGCAGGCGTCCTACGCCCGAGGCATACTTCATGTCCAGAATGGGGCCGTCGACATACATTCCGTTAGGATTCGGACGGTCGAATACGACGAAGTCCTTACCGTACTCGGCGGCGACATTCATCAGTTCGAGCATCGTGCAGTAATAGGTGTAGTAGCGCAGACCGACATCCTGAATGTCGCATACGATGACGTCGAAGTCACCGATGATATCTTCCCAGGGGGTGCGCTGGTCCTTAGGACCGTAGAGGCTCACGACAGGCAGTCCGGTTGCGGCGTCTATGCCTCCGGCAACATGCTCACCGGCATCGGCCGTGCCGCGGAAACCGTGTTCAGGCGAGAAGAGTGTCGTCACCTTAACACCTCCGGCCAGAAGCTCGTCCACAGTGTGACGGTCGCCAACCATGCCGGTATGATTCGAGAACAGAGCCACACGCTTTCCATCAAGCATCGGCTTCCATACATCGCTGCGGGCAGCACCCACTACGACGTGTTCATCAGCCCTCAGAGCCATCGAACCGATGGACATCAAGATGACGCACAAGGCGGCAAATAATACTTTCTTCATCAAAACAGGTCTTAATAATTGGTTCGTAATAGGTTGAAAAATAACTGCCACAGCAAGCTGCGCGTTACATTCCGTAGAAAATTTCTCAAAGGTACAAGAAATTTTTCAATTAACCGCAATAAAATAGTGTATAAAATCCATAATATAGGTTAAAGTCGCAAAAACATAGTCTGTATTCAAAAAAATGTTTCTACCTTTGCATCGCAAAAGCAAGGGGTATTAGCTCATCTGGCTAGAGCGCGACACTGGCAGTGTCGAGGTGAGCGGTTCGAGTCCGCTATACTCCACTATCATAGAATAGCAGCCTTATATTAAAGGTTGCTATTTTCGCAATTGACGGTGTTTCAGTTGGTTAAGTCAATTTTGTGGTATTGATTTTTTCAACTGAAACAATATGAGCCGATGAGGTTGCCAACTACAACCCCCTAAAACCACAAATTTGTTAGCTGAATTTGTTAGCTGACAAGGGGGCTAACTGGTTACCTAATCTCTTTATTCATTGCCAAAGAGTTTAAAGAAATGGCAAACAATCAACTTACATTCGCCTTTACGCCCTCGCCCAGTGGCAAGGCTAAAGGAACGTGGAGCGTAGAATGTCGCTACAAAGGCACTACCTCTCCGCGCCCCTCTATTCCGATTGAGGGAATAACCGCGCCCAGTCGTAACCGCTGGAATAAAAAGACTAAGCGCTTTGAGGGACAGTTAACCTCAATCGATGTGGCTAATAATGAACTTTTAGATGCACTCCAGTTGCGCTGTGAGGAATTGTTAACCAATCCACAAATCACAACACCCAATGAGTTTATAAGTGCCTTACAGATTGGGATAGCTCCTAACCCTGTGCTTACTCTATCTGATTTCATTGTGATGCTGATAGATGAGCAAAAGAAAAATCCCACTTGCAACTATCAACTTTATGTGTCGTTGCTCCACAATCTTTTGGGGGAAAATCACAAAAGCGCAAAGAGTAAAGTAACCTACTTTGCGAAACCAATGTGTAATGGTGTTGCGATTGCTGATACTCCGTTAACTGATGTTGGTGATGCTCAACTGTCTGATTTTGCCAGTTGGGTTAAGATTGTCAAAGGTGGCGCAAATTACAAAAATCTCAACGCGACCTTATTGCACGTTATTAATGTGGCTAAAGGGCGTGGTAAAAGCACACAAAAAATTTCCTACAAATTTAGAATCGATGCGCCTAAAAAGATTTCTACTGGGGTGGAAACAGACAAAGTGCTTACACTGGAACAATTCAAAGCGGTTGAAAGTCTTAGCGGTACTATTATTAACCCTACTGGCTATCGTAACCGTTCATTACAGCAACTGTATTTAGATACAGCGTTACTGATGTACTACACCAATTCACGCCCTGCTGATGTGTTGTTGTTCCATGCTGATATGTTAAAAACACATACTAACGGTGTGACCGTTCTAACCTATATCCCATATAAGAAACGTGGTTATAACGGGTCAAGCCGAAATCACGGTGCATATGTTAAATTGAACTGGCAGGAATGTT
>CAMWZB010000075.1 GCA_947178655.1 uncultured Porphyromonadaceae bacterium | reverse complement strand
AAGCCGAACTCCTCCGCATCATAGCACAGGTCGAGAACATCAACATAGCCCAGACCATCGCTGTAGGCGACGGTGCCAACGACCTCCCCATGCTGTCCACAGCAGGTCTCGGAATTGCATTCCATGCCAAGCCGAAAGTCAAGAACACCGCCCGACAGTCCATCTCGACAATCGGTCTCGACGGCGTCCTCTACTTCCTCGGCTTCAAGGACAGCTTCATCACCGACGCCCCGGCCGAATAGCGGCCCGTCCTCCGCCAGGCATCCTGCGCACCTTCGGCCCCTCGGCCGGACCTTGCGGCACAAATACCTGAAAAAACGAACATTATTCCGCTCAGAAACGTTAATAACAAAAGTTTCAACTATTATGCGAGCCTTCAGGGTCATTAAGTGCTACATTATTTCCGTTTTCCTATGTACGGCCTCCGTGGCTGCCGGACAGCATCCGGCGCCACGGGTGCCGCAACATGAAGGCATCGGACTCGTATTGAGCGGAGGCGGAGCCAAGGGCATCGCCCATATCGGAGTCATTAAAGCGCTGGAGGAGAACGGAATCCCCATCGACTGCATCACAGGCACATCGATGGGCGCAATCGTAGGAGCCCTCTATGCGGCAGGCTACAGCCCTGAAGACATGATGGCCCTGCTCGCTTCCGAGTACTTCGCATCAATGGCCGCCGGCTCCATCGACCCCTCCTTCAGCTACTACTTCGCCCGAAGCAGACCGTCGCCGCAGATGTTCGGATTCTCTCCCGGACGCGACAGCACCGGAACACACGAGCGGTTCAACCCTCAGTCACTCATCGCACCTTCGCCGATGGCCTTCGGATTCATGCAGATATTCACTCCGGCATCGGCATATGCACACAACGACTTCGACCGCCTGTTCGTCCCGTTCCGCTGCGTGGCCTCGAACATCACGCAGCGACGCGCCACCGTCCTGGGAGCAGGCAACCTCGGCGACGCAGTCCGCGCGTCCATGAGCTTCCCCATGATATTCCAGCCCGTCGAGATTGACGGAGACGTCTACTATGACGGAGGCATATACGACAACTTCCCCGTCGAAGCCATGGACTCCGTGTTCAATCCCTCACAGATTATTGGTGTCGACGTATCAGCGTCTGATAAGAAAGGCCCTCACAACTCGTTCATGAGCCAGATCGACTACCTCGTCATGCAGCCGCAGACCTACTCCGTCCCGGCCCGGCGAGGCGTGAAAATACGCGTCATGCTCGACGAATTCGGGCTCCTCGACTGGACTGCCGCGACGGAGATATACCGCCGGGGCTACGACAGCGCCATGGCTCTGATGGACTCCATCAAGGCCCGTGTACACGTACGGCGGACAGCCGCCGAAGTCGAGTCCCGGCGCATGAAGTTCAAAGCCGCGCTGCCTCGCCTCACCTTCGACGACGTCCGCGTCACAGGAGGCACTCCGGCGCAGAACGACTACATCCGGCATCTGTTCTCCCGGCCCGAAGGAGTCGACACCATCAGCGGCAGCGCTGCCATGCGCGCCTTCTACCGCGCACTGTCATCCGACAAAATACAGAGCCTGGCACCGCAGGCCACATACGACATCAGCTCACCGCAGCTGTTCACCCTCGACCTCGATGCCACAGTCAGGCGAAACTTCGACCTCGGCGTCGGCGGATACATCACGTCGAGCAACAACAGCTTCATATACGCCCGGGCAGGATACTCTCAGCTCAGTTTCAGCTCGCTCAGCGCCGATGCAGAGATATGGATCGGACAGAGCTACATAGCCGCGGCACTCAGCGGACAGATCAATCTGTCCACGCGCATCCCGTCAGCGTTCAGAATACTCGGAGTGGCATCTCGACGCAAATTCTACGACGACGAGAAACTATTCTTCCGGGACTCCGACCCGGCATTCGTCACTCATCACGAATACTTCGGACGCCTCTGCTGGGCCATTGCCGCAGGGCAGTCGGGCGAAATCGAGACCGGAATCGCGGGCGGACGCAACTACGATACCTTCTACCGCAACTATGAGCACGAAAGCTACGAGGCCGGACGCGACCGCGTGGCGCTCGACCTCGCCAAAGCGTTCGTCGCATACAACGCCTCCACTCTCGACCACTTCAACTTTCCCACCGAAGGATACCAGTGGCAGGCCGAAGCATTCGGCGTCGTCGGCAAAGCCCACCACCGCACCGCCACAGTTCAGGGCGGCGAGCTCCACACCGACTCCCGACAGGCATGGATACAGCTCAACGCCTCCTGGCGCCGGTTCTTCAACGTCCACCGTCACTGGGCCATCGGCGCACAGGCTTCGACGGTCCTCAGCACCCGCGGACTCCTCAAGGACTACTACTCAGCCATCAGCAGCGCCCCGGCATACTACCCCACTCCGGCTTCGCACAACATCTTCGACCCCGCACTCAGGGCCAACTGCTTCGCCGCCGTGGGCATAGTCCCCGTCTACAAATACTCCGACCGGCTGCAGGCCCGGCTGAACGCACACCTCTTCATGCCTCTCCGGCAGCCGATCGAGTGCGACGGCGGAGGCGTCAGATACGGACGCGCTCTGCACCGCACAGAATTCTTCGGAGAGGTCGACATCGTATATCAGCTCCCCTTCGCAAGCCTGAGCGGATATGCCAACTACTCCACTTCACGTCGCGACTTCAACATCGGAGTCGCATTCGGAATCTACATCACCGCACCGTCATTCCTCTGAATATGAACAAAGTAATACTCCTTGGAAACGTGGGCCGAGACCCGCGTATGCGCATGGCCGCCACATCAAGAGTGGCCGAATTCCCTCTCGCCACATCAGAGCGACGCACCACCCGCGACGCCGAAGGCCGAGAGATAAACATGCCCGAACTGACCGAGTGGCACAACATCGTCATGTGGGGTCGAGCCGCCGAATTCGCCGAAAAATACATCCGGAAAGGCTCCAGACTTCTCGTCGAGGGAAAGCTGCGCACACGGTCGTGGGAGGACCACAACGCCATCAAGCGATATATCACCGAAATTTACGTCGATACTTTTGAACTATTACCGAAATAAACTATGAGAATGAACGGACGCCGCCAGAGCGGCAACGTCGACGACCGGCGACGACTCGGTACCGGCGGAAAAGTAGGCTTGGGCGGCGGCATTGTCGGCATCATAGCCATAGTCATACTCACATTCATGAAAGGCGGAGGCATAGGCGATGTCATAGGCAACGTCATGGGTTCGCAGATGGGAGTCGGCTCGCAGTACGCCTCTTCCGACTATCAGCCCACCGAAGAAGACGAAGCGCTGGCCGTGTTCGCCTCTCAGGTCCTTGCCGGTACAGAGGACGTATGGACCGAAGAATTCCGCCGTCAGGGATGGGGCGAGTACAAGTGCCCCAGACTCGTCCTATTCAGCGGCGCAGTCAACTCCGGATGCGGACAGGCCACATCACAGACCGGACCGTTCTACTGCTCGGCCGACCAGACTGTATACATCGACCTCGACTTCTTCAAGGACATGAAGACCAACATCGGTGCCGACGGCGAATTCGCATATGCCTACGTCATAGCACATGAGGTCGGTCACCACGTGCAGTACCTCCTCGGCACCCTCGACAAGGCTCACAGCGCCATGTCGCAGCTGCCGGAGAAAGAATCTAATAAAATCAGCGTCAGGCTTGAGCTTCAGGCCGACTACTATGCCGGAGTGTGGGCCGCTCTCGACAATAAAATGTTCAATTCCATCGAACAAGGCGACGTCGAGAACGCCATCAACGCTGCCTCTCGGATCGGCGACGACTACCTCCAGAAGAAAGCATACGGACGTGAGATGCCCGACTCGTTCAACCACGGACGCTCCGAGCAAAGGGTGCGGTGGCTCTCCAAAGGCATCAGCACAGGCGACCCCTTGCAGGGCGACACATTCACCCCCGACTACAATAGCTTATGACACAACACTTCTCTGCTGCTGACAGGCAATACATGGCCCGTGCCCTGCAACTCGCTCGCGCCGGGCGAGGCCATGTATCGCCCAATCCCATGGTCGGCGCCGTCATCGTAAGCGCCGACGGACGCATCATCGGCGAAGGATGGCACCGCCGCTTCGGACAGCCCAACGCCGAGGTCAACGCCGTGGCGTCGGTCGCCGATGCCGACCGGCACCTGCTGCGCTCTGCCACAATCTACGTCACCCTCGAGCCCTGCTCACACTACGGCAAGACCCCTCCGTGCGCAAAGTTGCTCATCGAATGTGGCATACGACGTGTCGTCATAGCGTCAGGCGACCCGAATCCCAAAGTCTCCGGCCGCGGAATCGCCATGCTCAGGCAGGCCGGAATCGAAGTGGCTCAGGGACTGATGGCCGACGAAGCCGTCGCGCTGAACCGCACCTTCATGAATGCCCACACACTGCGGCGACCCTTCGTCACTCTCAAATGGGCACAGAGCGCCGACGGATTCATGGACCACGACCGCGCAGACACAGGCGCCCCGGCACGCTTCTCCACTCAGCTGTCATCTCAGCTCGTACACTTCCGCCGCGCGTGCCACGACGCCATCGCCGTAGGCGCGGGCACCGCCATCGCCGACCGTCCGCGCCTCGACGTACGGCTCATAAAAGGGCGCTCGCCTCGGCGCGTCCTCTTCGACCGAAACAACCTGCTGAACGACAGCGGATTCGACATCCACATCACTGATGACGAGCCCCTTGACCACACCCTCCGCCGGCTGTACTCCGACCACGGCATCACGAGCCTTCTGGTCGAAGGCGGCCCTTCACTCCTGAGCGGCTTCATCGACAGCGGACTATGGGACGAAGCCTGGGTCGAGGTCTCCGGCACACGCCTGGCCGACCGTGGCCGCAAACCGGCTCCTGTCATTCACGCCATCCCCGACGCATGCGAGAAAGCAGGCTCCGCCACCATCCTGTTCTACACCCGGACGACACCTCCGAGCCCTACTCGGATTTAACGCAAATTGAGTTAAATTCTGTTCGCATTCGCCTGCATAGGTCGTTAAAAACATATAAATGCAGACGAATTAGAGAGTTTTATGGATTATAGTTTGCCCTTTTGGCCGCAAAATTATAATTTTGCATCTTGAATTATAGTAAACGAGATGAAGAAACTCCCAATCATCAGCCTGACGGCATTGGTGGCCGCAGCATCATTCGTCGGTTGCAACTCCGACTACAAGGCCATCGAAGTGTCATCGTCAAGCGTGCTCATTTCAGCTTTCAGCCTCACCAAGGACGACAGTGTCCTGACAAACCTGGACTCTGTCTTCTTTTCAATAGACCTTGTCAACGGTCGCATATTCAACGCCGACTCACTGCCCTTCGGCACCCGCACCGACAAGTTGATTCCCGTCATATCCACCCTCGAGGGTGCGTCGGCCATCAACCTCACCGTCACACGCAGCGACGGCACTGACACCGTCTACAACTACCTCACCAACTCCACCGACACCTTGGACTTCACAAACCCGGTAGCCATCGAAATATGGTCACCGAGCGCCACCATATCCAAGCGCTACACCGTACAAGTCAACGTCCACAAGCTCGTAGGCGACTCGATGGTATGGGACGAAGCCGCCGTACGGCCACTCCCCTCGGCATTCACAGCACCTGCCGAGCAGCACACCACACGCAACGCCCGCGGCCTGTACGTCCTCACTCGGCAAGGCTCTTCATACTCCATCAAGTCCGCAGCCGACCCCGAAGCTGAATCATGGGAGAC
>CAMWZB010000074.1 GCA_947178655.1 uncultured Porphyromonadaceae bacterium | reverse complement strand
CTCCTGATATGGGAATATCCACTTGTCCTCGCCGCGGCGGACACTCGGCCATCGGCGGATAGTCGATTCGGCCGACGTGCCACGGTACTTGTGGTCGCGGATGATGCGGCGCAGCAGACGTGTGTCGGTGGTCGGTATCCAGTTGTGGTCGTCGATCGACAGTGTTGTAAGAGCCGATACGTACAGCCTGAACTTCATCTCTTCAGGTATCAGCGACGTAAGTTCAGGGTTCAGACCGTGAATACCCTCGATAAGGAGAATAGAGCCCTCTTCAAGTCTGATACTGTTGCCGCGATACTCCCGCTCCCCGGTCTCGAAGTTGTAGGTCGGAAGTTGCACCCGTTCTCCGGCAAGAACCGAAGCAAGGTCGGCATTGAACTGAGCCAGATCAAGGGCGTACAGCGACTCATAGTCATAGTCACCCGTAGAGTCACGCGGTGTGTTATCCCGGTTAACGAAGTAATCGTCAAGCGATATCATCTGCGGCTTAAGCAGATTAGTCATCAGTTGTATGGCAAGGCGTTTGGTTGTCGTGGTCTTGCCGGACGATGACGGACCCGAGATAAGCACTATACGGGCGCCTCCGCGGCGGTAACGGGCCGTTATCTCGTCACTGATATGCGCCAGAGCCTTCTCGTGGAGAGCCTCGGCGACATTGATGAGGTTGGCTTCCTCGTGGCGCTGTATGCAGCGGTTAAGTTCGCCGACGTCGCGGACGCCGATGATATTGTTGAAGTTAAGATACTCGGTGAAAGCGCCGAACATCTTCTCCTGAGCCACTGTCTGAGCCGGTCGCCACGGAGCGGCGGGGTCAAAAGGCATCAGCAGGAAGCCCTGCTTGTACTTGTGCAGCGCGAACACACTGACAGCTCCCGTCGATGGCGCCAGAGCCCCGTAGTAGCTGTCACTCACATCTTCCAGCGTATAATATATCGAATACAGTTCGCGCGTCGTCCGCAGCAGCTCGGCCTTCGATTCGAGTCCCCTGGACTCGAACATATCGGCAACCTCCGTCGTAAGCCCCTGATGCCGAGTCAGCGGCAGATCGGCTTCAACAAGCCTCCGCATCTCGGCCTCGACAGCCCGAAGGAGTTCTTCGGGCACATCTTCCATACCCTTGATACGGCAGTAGTAACCGTGGGCGACGGAGTGCTCCATCCGCAGCCGCGAACCAGGACGTGTTCTTTCAAGTGCGGCGTAAAGCAACATGCACAGTGTGCGAGTATACACGCGCGGCCCCGAACCGGTCACACAATCCTGATACTCTATCTGTTTTGGCTGATAGACGGCATAGTCCAGAGGCTCCGTCTTGTTGTTCACGCGGCAGCATATCGGAGTCATGCGCAGCTCATCGCCCAAAAGAAGCGCAATCTCGCCGAGGGTCGAGCCCCCGGGCACATCGATGCCGCGTTCCACATTCTTGCAGTATACTCTGATGACCTTGTCCATGACTTTGGAAGAAATTTTATATATGTGACGAATTATTAATTGATTGCCCGGACGCAGGCTTCATTTGTCGCTCAGCTTGGTCGCAGTCCTGTAGGCCACATACGTCGACATGAATTTCGCCCGGGCGATGCGCCGCCCTGCCTCACCGTCAAGTATAGCGCCGTCGCGCAGAGCGCACCTCAGCCATGACGAGGCGGCTCGAAGCCAGCTCATCGGGCGCGACGCTCTGATGCCGGCGGCTGCCATCAGTCGGCCGCGGATTTCGGCATGACGCAGTTCCTTGTGGTCAAGCTCGTCATAGTCGGAGCAACGATAGTGCAGCAGTTCGCCTGCTATAGGCTGTGGCTCGACCTCGCCCGGATACGTCAGACGTTCGCCCACATCATGCAGATTCCATGCCGCATAGCGGCGATCGAAAAGCCGGATTTCCTGATAAGGCTGCATGCCACTCCTGAGCATGGGACGGCCGCACACATAATTCACTATGCTGAAGCGGTACATACGATGATCGAAGCCCTTCTCTTTCAGCTTCATGATGCTCCGTCGGAGTTCGTCGCCGAGTACCTCGTCGGCATCGATGGACAGCACATAGCGTCCGTGCGCGAGACCTACGGCATACTGGCGCTGCGACCCATAGCCCGTAAAAGCTCTCTCGCTCACCTTGCACCCGTACCGGCGGCAGATTTCTACCGTACTGTCGGACGAAAGTGAGTCGACCACGATAATCTCGTCAGCCACTCCTATGAGCGAATTCAGGCATCGCTCTATATTGGCCTCCTCATTGTATGTTATTACAGTAGCACTGATGAAAGTCATGGTATTCTCGGTCTTAACCAATAACGCAATGGACATAGCTGCCGGGGTCGCCGGGCAGCTGCATCATGACTGCGGGATGCCACGCCATGATGCAGACTGCCGGGGCCCGAAGGGCGTTTAGAGTTCGAGGTCGCCGTTCAGCACTTCATGCCAGGGAAGACCATTCTCGGCGATGGCTGCCAGGAAAGGATCCGGATCGAATTCCTCTACATTGTGCACACCTTTGAGATTCCACTTGCCCGTCAGGAACATCATGGCACCGCACATAGCAGGCACACCGGTAGTGTAGCTCACAGCCTGCATGCCGGTCTCCTTGTATGCCGCTTCGTGCGAGCAGTTATTGTAGATATAATATGTCAGAGGCTTGCCTTCCTTGTCCTTGCCGGATATGCGGCAGCCTATAGAAGTCTCGCCGTGATAGTTCTCGCCGAGGTCCTGAGGATTAGGCAGCACTGCCTTGAGGAACTGCAGAGGCACAATCTTCGTACCATTGTATTCTATTTCGTCGATTCGCGCCATGCCGATGTTCTGTATCACTCGCAGATGCGTCAGATATTCCTGGCCGAAAGTCATCCAGAAGCGCGCGCGCTTGATGGTGGGGAAATTCTGGACGAGCGACTCAAGTTCCTCGTGATACATGAGATAGCTCTCTCGCGGACCGATGTTGGGATAGGTCAGGGGCTGGTGGATTTCCAGAGGTCCGGTCACCACCCATTCGCCGTCGCTCCAGTAGCGTCCCTTCTGAGTGATTTCGCGGATATTGATTTCCGGATTGAAGTTCGTGGCGAACGCCTTGCCGTGATTGCCTGCATTGCAGTCCACGATGTCGAGGGTCTCCATGGCCGAGAAATAATGCTTGGCGGCATAGGCTGTGAACACGCCTGACACACCCGGGTCGAAGCCGCAGCCCAGAATGGCCGTCAGACCGGCCTGCTCGAAGCGCTCGCGGTAGGCCCACTGCCATGAGTACTCGAAGTGTGCCTCGTCCTTGGGTTCATAGTTGGCAGTGTCGAGGTAGTTCACGCCACATTCGAGACAGGCATCCATGATGGTGAGGTCCTGATACGGAAGAGCCACGTTGATGACAAGTTCGGGCTTGTGGCGACGGAAGAGTTCGCACAACTGCTCCACGCTGTCGGCATCGACAGTGTCGGTGCTCACGTTAGGCTTGCCGATGGCCTTGGCCACGGCGTCACACTTCGACCGCGTGCGCGATGCGATTACTATCTCGGAGAACACTTCCGGATGTTGGGCGCACTTGTGGGCAACCACTGTTCCCACGCCACCTGCGCCGATGATGATAACTTTTGCCATTTCTTTCGTATGTGTTTTTTTAGTTTTGTTTCTGTATATTTTTACGCTTGTCAAGAGCTATGCCGACAAATGTGACTATGCCAAGGACAATCAGGATGAGCGTATTGCAGCCCATCACCAGATTGGCGAACGCGCCGGCGTGCGCCTTGTCCACTCCGTAGATGCCCAGTGCGAAAATCACCGCCCACTGCCACGGACCGATGCCGCCGTTCGACGGAACACCCATCGAGATACTCGACAGCACGAACGTCACAAGCACGGCAAGCGCAGTATGCTCATGTATCAGCTCGGCCGTGAACGGAAATGCGTAGAACGCCACGAACAGCTGCATGAAATAGCAGCCCCATATAGCCACCGTCAGCAGAAGCCACCGCCCCGTACCCGGCATATGCAGTACAACGGCAAATCCCGACCAAAAGTTCCGGAGAGCGTCCCGCACTTTGGCGCCGGCTTTTCCTCCGCTTTTTCTGAATACCGCCACAAGCAGCACCACCACAAGCAGCACGCCCGACCATACCCCCGGAGAAGTTACCGCCGACACTATGCCCTCATAGCTGCCGGCATTTTCCCGAAGGAAATCAAGCAGCGTCCCGGACGCAAGCATGAACGTGACTGCAGTGAGCAGCAGCACAGTGACAGTATCCGACAGACGGTCGGCTACCATCGACCCGAACACAGTCGTGAACTTCGCATCCTCTCGCTGAGCGACATAGCCCGTACGCCAGACCTCGCCGAGACGCGGAAAGACAAGATTCACCGCGTACGTACCGAAGATACTGTACACCAGAACATAAAGCGGAGCGCGGACACCGAGAGCATCCAGCTGAATACGCCATCTCATGGCCCGGAATACGTGCGAAAGCACAGTAACAGCCCACATCAGGAGAATCCACCTGAAGTCACACTCCGACCGGATGATATGAAGCATCTCGTCGAAATTGATTCCTGTAAAGAGCAACCAGCACAGTCCGACGCTGATTATCAGAGGAATAACGTATTTCAAGAGCTTGCGCACCAAACTCGAATCATGCTTCTGTCCTGTCATTTGGTCTATCATCTATAAATCAATCTGCAAATGTACGCATTTTCTTCGGCTTAACCCCACTTCACTTCACAAAACTCGCATTATGCCTGCTCAATATTTTGCTATTTAGCAGGAATTACATAATTTTGCACTACATTACTTCAATAATCATCAATCAACATGCGTCACTTTATAGCAAAAGCCCTCATCATCCTCCTCTGCTGCGGCATATGCGAAACAGCCGCAGCACAGCTCAAAGTCGGCAAACTTGTCAGCGCCGGAGCCAAAGGCGTCAAAGCATTGACCCTCACCGACAAACAGATGGCAGAATACGTCAAGGAATCTGTCGAATGGATGGACACTCACAACCCCGTTCTCCCCGAAGACGACCCCTATACACAGCGCGTGCGTCGCCTCACTGAAGGTATCACGGAAGTCGACGGCATACCCCTGAATTTCAAAGTATATAACGTCATCGACGTCAACGCTTTCGCGTGTCCCGACGGCAGCGTCCGTGTATTTGCCGCACTGATGGACATCATGTCAGACGACGAGCTCCTCGGCGTCATCGGACACGAAATCGGCCACGTTGCCAAGCGTCACTCCAAAAACGCGTTCAAGACATCCCTCATGACCGGAGCCCTCAAAGACGCCATAGCATCGACCGGCGGAAAGGCTGCCGCCCTCACCGAATCACAGCTCGGTCAGCTCGGCGAATCGCTCATCAACGCCAAGTACTCACAGAAGCAGGAAACCGAAGCTGACGACTATGGCTACGACTTCCTCAAAGCCAACGGCAAAAACCCCTGGGGAATGGCCATGGCCTTCGAGAAGCTCTCCGCGGGAGAGTCCGGCAGCTCTTCTTACGTGGAGAAGATGTTCTCATCACACCCCGAGACCCAGGCTCGCATCAAACACATACAGCAGCGCGCCGAGAAAGACGGCATCGCCCGGCCTGAATGATACAAGGGACGAATTTCTGACATCAAAAGGGCGAAAATCTGATTTTCAGCCTTTTTGAATTATTTTTAGACTTCTTTTACTACGCAGGATTGCACCGTGTGCAGTCCTGCGTAGTAATTTTGCACTATAAACGAACCTTAAAATCCACTACCTCTATGAATCCTAAAATTATGGGTC
>CAMWZB010000073.1 GCA_947178655.1 uncultured Porphyromonadaceae bacterium | reverse complement strand
GTACGTACCGCCGGTGAAACTATAGCCGTCACCTGAATATTGGTCCAGACAGTTTGTGACAACGCGGCGACGCATATAGATCATGTCCTGCCAGGGCTTTATCTCTGAAGCGTCAACAGCTCTATAATAGGAATTGGCTTCTTTAAGACAATCACGGTACGAACCATCGGTGCGTAACGCCTTGTCTCCTTTCAGAAGTGCATACATGCCGATGGCGGGAGCTTTGTCGAGATAATTCCAGCCCTGCTCACGCGATGAATTGGAGCACAGCCCGAAGATATTCATGACAGCCATATAGGCATACGCGCCTGACGAACCATTTTCGAAAGCAATATCCTCAAAAATAGCCTCCGCCTGGTCAAACTGACGGGCAAGGAAATATGCCACGCCGGCTGTGTAGCGGCTTTCTTTGTCAGTTTCCAGCAACCGGGCCACTGTGAGCAGCTCGGTGGTGCTGTCAGTCGACGTAACGTATAGAATCTTGCTGTAATAGCGCGCAAGGAATGGATGCGCAGAGGCCGCGTTTTCCTGTTCCATAATCATGTCCATGCGATCCATGAGGTCATTGCCTCTTTCAACCGATTCCTCCCCGGGCTCTTCTTCAAGAATCATACTGTTGTATGCCAGAGCGGTTGCGACGTCGAAATATTTGGATTTCGGATTGGTTATCTTGGACGCATACTTGAGCGCCTTCGTATAGTCATTGTTCTCATATGCTTTAACAGCCACATCGAACCGATGTCCGTCGGAAGTGATCCACAGCAGGACAGAGAGTGCCAGCAGAGCTACAACGCCTCCGATGATGACGAATTTCCACTTATTCAGAGCGGCCATCATCTCCTGTTTCCGACGCTCGCTCTCCTGACGCCGGAGCTGCTCGGCCTCGGCTGCACGGCGCGCTGCTTCGGCTGCACGCTCTTTTCGTCGACGCTCAAGAACGATACCGGCGCAGTAGACAAGTTCGGCGGAATATTCTTCAGGGGAATATGTGATTTCGTCGAGTTTTTCGTCGCTGTAGCCTTCGGCAATCGGCATCACTTCCGCGCTGTTCTCGCGCACCGACAGTTCTTTGCGACACTGCTCGACAAGAGTCTCGTTGTACAGCATCGGATTGGCTATAACTTCCCTGAGGCGATCTTCATCATAAGAGCGTACAGGCGCAGCTGCCGGCCGACTGCTCGATGGAGCGACGATATTGGCCGTGAGAGGACGTCCCTCTCCGGCCGGCTGAGGAGTATCACCGGTATACCGGCTGAGACGCTGCGCGTCCTTCGACTTCTGAATGTGTTCCGATACGCAGTCGGGCACGCATACTTTATTGACAGGGTTGAACACTGCGCCAAGCATCTTGACTATCACAAGACCGTTGGGAATGCCTATGATCGTGATAAAGTTAATAAGCGCCGCGCCCAGGTAGGCGGCAGCGACAAACAGTCCTATCGGGAAATACAGGATAGTCACGATGATGTTGAACAAGCGCCATAATGGATTTTGCTCCTGTCCTCTGAGAGCGTTAACCTCCTTCTTTGAGACGAGAGAGTGGGTGTGTGGGAAGAGCAGGAATTTGGCTATCTGAAGCATGCCGAGTCCAAGGGGTAGGCCGACAATAGTTATGCACCAGAAAAGGCCGAACAAAGCCATGGGGATGGCAAGCAAAAAGCCGAAATAGGGAAAGTACCAGATGATATTAAGAAATGTTTTCATGGGATTAGGGCTTATCAGTATTAAGTTTTTCAGCGCAAAAATACAAAAAAAAAACCGATTGCAAAACATTTGTACAAAAAATGTTCTGCAATCGAGCGGATATCTTAGGAATCAGGAACGACAGCCTCAAGCCATTCACTTCCACGCACACCAGAAGTGGTGGACGGGACCGTGGCCGTGGCCGATGTCATACTTGGCTCCGGCGGCGATAGCGGCAGCTATGTAGTCCTTGGCCTTGGTGGCGGCGGTGTCGAGATCGGCGCCAAGTGCGAGATAAGCGGCTATGGCCGACGAAAGGGTGCACCCGGTGCCGTGCGTATTGACCGTATCGACGCGTGGCGAACTAAGTTTCAGCGACTTGTCTGTCTCTGCGTTGTAGAAGATGTCGGTCAGGCGGTCATCGGCGAGATGGCCGGCCTTGAGCATCACTGACACTCGGGCGCCTGAGAGCCTCGAGAGCTCGCGGGCAGCATCCTCCAACTGGTCGCCGTGGTCGATTATGCGGCCCAGCAGCATGGATGCTTCGGGAAGGTTCGGAGTGATGACACGGGCTCGCGGGATGAGTTCGTCGCGCAGCGTGGCGACAGCTTCGGGCAGAAGCAGAGGGTCGCCGGAAGTAGCGACCATCACAGGGTCAAGGACTATGTTTGAGACCGCAGGGTACTCGTTGAGTGTAGCCAGCACGGTGCGGATGAGTTCAGAGTCGTGAAGCATGCCTATCTTGACAGCATCGGCGCCGATGTCATCGAGGACAGAGTGAATCTGTCCGCGCACGAAGTCGACAGGTATGGGATGCACGCCGTACACCCCGGCTGTATTCTCATCGACCACGGCGACTATCACCGTCGTCCCGTAGACACCCAGTGCCGAGAACGTCTTGAGGTCGGCCTGCAGTCCGGCGCCGCCCGAGGGGTCGGAGCCGGCAATGGTAAGAGCTGTATTATATCTCATGTCGGTAGTCTGTCTTTGATGTCACTTTATGGCTTCGGGCCAGCTGCCAAGACGGTATGCCGAATCCCAGAAGAGCCACTCCAGACGTGAGCACTGCACATAGATATCGGTCATGCGCTGACGGACTTCGGCTGTCGACCGCTCGGCCAGGCGATCGCACAGGTCGATGCACCGGCGTGTGGACACATCGAATGCCGGGTCTGAATATGCTTTAATCCAGTCGGCATAGGGATTGCCGTCAAGACTGGCCACCGATAGAATGTGCTCGCCAACGCGCTGGTATATCCAGAAACAGGGAAGGATGGCCGCGGCCTCAACGGCCACGTCCTCGGCCGACTGCGACTTAAGCAGCGACGTATAGAACAGGCATGCCGGACTCTTGGCCGGAGCCTGCCTGGCGGTGTACATGGCATGGAGGCCTTTCTCCATAGCCACGCCGTCGCCGGCGAACTCGAGGAACGTGGCCACGTCGTCGATGTCGGCCAGACGCGATGCTATGTGCGCCAGTACGCGGCTATAGTCGTCGATGTACAGGTTATCCTGCTGAATATAGTGCAGGAAGCGTTCCTGCGAGAGTGTGCCTGCTGCCAGCTCCTTGATGAAGGGCAGCTCGAGGATGGCACTGTAGATATGTTCAGAGGCCGACCGGGCCTCTTCGCTCCATTTCATATTACTGTCTTTTATGGTTTGAATGCTGTTACAGCCACATAGTCGCCCCGGTCATGTCCGGCCGAGGGCTTTTCAAGCGCGAGGTCGGAGCAGAGAGGGTGACGAGTGAGCGTCTGACTCGATACGATGCCTGTGAAGCCGTTCTTCTCAAGCAGGGCTATTTTTTCAGCGGTAGTGCGCCAGTTAGCCACGTTGACGAATTCTATCGGGTAGGGATTCGGAGGATATGTGCCTTCAAGCAGCGGATGGTCCCATGTGCCGACGGCCTTGGCAAGATTGTAGAGCAAGCCGTAGGAGCTCTCCTTGGGCACATCCACAAGCACTACCCGACCGCCCGAAGGGAGCGCCGCGTACACCTTGGCCAGAACGGCGTCAAGATCGGTTATGTAGCTCGGCGAGCCATTGAAAAGGATGGTGTCGAACTGTCCCGAAGGATAGTCGAAGTCCTCGGCCGTAGCCTCAATGACTTCCATACCGCGCTTGCGGGCTATCTCGGCCATCGGCGCTGAAGGCTCGACACCGTCGCGGATGTCAATGCCCATCTCGTCGCGCATAATTTTTTCAAACAGTCCGCTGCCGCAGCCTACGGAGAGAACACGTCCGGCATCTTTCACGGTGTCGGCCACAAGGGCGACTTCGGAATAGAGCACGTTGGTATTGTCAAGGAACCATGCGTCGTACGAAGCGGCATACTGGTCAAATCCTTTTCCCATATCTATGTAATTTATTTTTTGTGTATCAGAATGTTATTGTCGATGTCTGAAGAGAGAGCAGGTCGATGCAGAAGAGCCGCCCTTCATACGAAGTGCCGAAGCCTGCGAGAATCTTGAGAGCCTCGGATGCCTGAAGGGCTCCGATGACTCCGGGAACAGGGCCTATCACGCCGCCGGTCACGCGCGGAAGCGCGCACATGGCATCGCGGTCGGTATATAAATCGGAGTAACGGACTCCGGCCGAAAGATTGAATACGCTGAGCTGCCCGGCGAATTCGCCGATAGCTCCGTGCACCCATGGGACCCCGGCCCGCGAGCAACTGTCATCAATCAGAAAGCGCGTCGTGAAGTTGTCGCAGCAGTCCATCACCAGATCATAGCGGCTCACGATAGAGTCGGCATTCCCGGATGTAAGTCCTTCGGGATATAGGTCAAAGACCGTATGCGACGACATGGCGGCCAGCCGTGCGCGGGCCGCTTCGGTCTTGGGCATCCCGATCTGCCCTTCGGCATAGAGCGTCTGGCGGTGGAGATTCGACTCGCTGACCGTATCGGCGTCGGCCAGACCTATCCGGCCCACGCCGGCACCGGTAAGATAGGTGGCAACGGGAGCGCCAAGACCGCCCAGCCCCACGATGAGGACCGATGCGCGGGCTATGCGTTCCTGCCCCTCGGGACCGATGGCATCAAGCATTATCTGCCTGGAATATCTGTCTGCTGTCATAGTGTCAGTCGAATATACGGTCCCAGTCCTTCCACACAGGCTCTCGGCCGAGAGCACGGAGGTCGGCAGCGACGGCCAGCGGGCCTGTCGGATCGCTGATGGCGAACTGCTCGAGCGAGTCGGGATAGCAGGCATAGCCTCCCGGATCGGTCTTCGAACCGGCGCTCATGGTGGTGACTCCGAGAGTGGCCATGTTGTTGCGGAACTGATGGTCCTCGCGTGTCGAGTATGATATGTCGACATCAGGGTCGAATATGCGGAACGCGAAGGTGAGCTGTGCAAGTTCGCGGTCGCTCATCACCACGTTAGGCTGAAATCCGGCCTCGGACGGACGCATACGAGGGAAGTTGACGGAGTAGCGCGTTTTCCAATAGTGTCTGCGCAGATAGGTGAGATGACGCGCCATCATGGTGACATCAGTACGCCAGTCCTCAAGTCCAATGAGCACGCCCATACCTATCTTGTGGACTCCGGCCTGACCCATCCGGTCGAAACCGTCGCATCGCCACTCGAACTTCGACTTCATGCCTGCCGGATGGTAGATTTTGTACCGGTCGCGGTTGTAGGTCTCCTGAAAGCAGACCACACCGTTCAGACCCGAGCGTGTGAGGCGCGCGTAGTCCTCGGCCGAAAGCGGCATGACCTCGATGGTGAGGTTGCTGAAATAGGGGCGGCACACTTGCAGGGCTTTCTCTATGTAGTCAGTACCGGCGACGGCAGGATTCTCACCCGTGACGATGAGAAGATTCTCGAAGGGCCCCATCTCTTTTATGGCCTTGCACTCGGCCTCGATTTGCTCGGGGGTGAGAACGATACGAGGAAATTTGTTGTGCCGGTTGAAGCCGCAGTACACACACGAATTGGTGCATGAATTGGTGATGTACAGCGGTATGAATATCGAAATGGTCTTTCCGAAACGGCGCTCGGTGATGGCGCGGCTGCGCTGTGCCATAAGCTCGAGATAGGGCTCGGCGGCAGGCGATATAAGAGCCATGAAGTCGCGGTCGTCAAGGCGCTCTTTGGACAAGGCACGCTCGACATCGGCAGCGGTCATCGCCATAATCTCAGCCGTGGTGCCGTCCCAGGAATATTTCTTTAATTCTTCCGAGAACATACAATCAGCTCAAAAATGAAGTGAGAGGCGATGATGCCGAAGCACAGTCGCACACGGCTCCGGGG
>CAMWZB010000072.1 GCA_947178655.1 uncultured Porphyromonadaceae bacterium | reverse complement strand
CCCAGCGCCCCCACACCATCTGCGTCATGTGTCAGCAGCGGCCGTACATCAATCAGGCCGGTTATAACCGCAATCAGGGCGGCTACAACAACGGCGGCCAGCGCCAGCAGCGTCCGTACAACAATCAGGGCGGTTATAACCGCAATCAGGGCGGCTACAACAAGAACGGAGGCAACAACCGTCGCTACAACAATCAGGGTGGCGGCAACAGCGACTTCCCCGGACGCGGAAAGAGCTTCACGCCTCGTCCTAAGCGCATCGAGTACGAAGTGCCCGTTCCCGATCCCAACGAACAGATACGTCTGAACAAATATATGAGCAACGCCGGACTCTGCTCACGCCGTGAGGCCGATGAATTCATCCAGCAGGGTCTGGTGAAGGTCAACGGCCAAGTAGTCACAGAACTCGGCACCAAGATTACGCACAGCGACGTAGTGGAGTACGATGACAAGGTTGTGACCACACAGAGCAAGTGCTATATCCTGCTCAACAAACCCAAGGACTGCGTCACAACTTCGGACGACCCCAATGGACGACTCACCGTCATGGATCTGGTCAAGGACGCTTGTCCCGAGCGCATATATCCCGTCGGCCGTCTTGACCGCAACACTACGGGTGTGCTGCTGCTCACCAACGACGGCGACCTCGCCTCAAAACTGACGCATCCCAAGTACGTGAAGAAAAAAATCTACCACGTATGGTGCGACCGTGACATCGCCGAAGAGGATATGCAGCGCATCGCCGACGGCATTGAGCTTGAGGACGGTCCCATCCATGCCGATGCCATCAGCTACGCCACCGAGACCGACCGCAACCAGGCCGGAATCGAGATTCATTCAGGACGCAACCGCATCGTCCGCCGTATCTTCGAGTCTCTCGGATACCATGTGGTCAAACTTGACCGTGTGTATTTCGCAGGCCTCACGAAGAAGAATCTCCCCCGTGGCCGCTGGCGCTATCTCACCCAGGAAGAAGTGAACTACCTCAAGATGGGTTCGTTCGAATAACGTCATTCATTTTACAGATAAGTCATACGGACGCCCGGCTGATATCATAGTGCCGAGCGTCCGTTATCATTGCCTTCCATTCAACAATCATATGAAAAGTGCAATAGCCACCATCTGCCTGCTCATCGTCTCGAACATATTCATGACATTCGCCTGGTACGGCCATCTGAAACTGCAGGACATGAAAATCATAGGCCGCGACACTCCGCTGATTTTCGTAATACTCCTGTCATGGGGCATAGCCCTGGCCGAATACAGCTGCCAGGTTCCGGCCAACCGCATCGGATTCGCCGGCAACGGAGGGCCGTTCTCGCTCATGCAGCTTAAAGTTATCCAGGAAGCTGTCACGCTCGTCATCTTCACACTCTTCACTGTAGTGTTCTTCAAGGGCGAGCCGCTGCACTGGAATCATTTCGCAGCCTTTCTCTGCCTTATCGCTGCGGTATATTTCGTATTTATGGAATAAATTCTTACCTTTGCCACTAAATCAAGTGACTGTATGGAAGAAAAAAAACTGTTTCTCCTCGATGCCTACGCACTGATCTACCGTGCGTACTATGCGCTGCTGCGCTCGCCCCGTGTCAATTCGGCAGGAATGAATACCTCGGCGATATTCGGTTTCTGCAACACCCTCGAGGACGTGCTCCGCAAGGAGAATCCCGGATATATAGCCGTGTGCTTCGACCCGCCGCACGGACACACCTTCAGACATGACGATTACCCCGAGTACAAGGCTGGCCGCGACAAGCAGCCTGAAGACATCACTGTGGCCATCCCCTACATCAAGAGGCTCCTCCAGGCCTATCGCATACCTGTGATCGAACTGCCCGGCTACGAGGCCGACGATGTCATAGGCACACTTTCGCGCCGTGCCGAGGAGGCAGGGTTCACCACATACATGATGACCCCGGACAAGGACTACGGACAGCTCGTCACTGACCGTGTGTTCATGTACCGTCCGTCCCTTAAAGGACAGGGATTCGAGGTTCGGGGCCCAAAGGAAGTCTGCGAGAAGTACGGCATACAGTCACCCCGTCAGGTCATCGACCTTCTCGCTCTCGAGGGAGATGCATCCGACAACGTGCCCGGATGTCCGGGCGTGGGCGAAAAGACTGCCGTCAAGCTGATTAACGAGTTTGGCTCTGTCGAGAATCTGCTGGACAATACCGCATCCCTCAAAGGCGCTCTGCAGAAGAAGGTGACAGAGAATGCCGACCTCATCCAGCTGTCGCGCCATCTGGTCACTATAGTCACTGACGCGCCTGTCGAATTCGACTCCGACGCCCTGCGGCGCCGCGAACCCGATGTAGAGGCGCTCACCTCGATCTTCAGGGAACTGGAGTTCCGCTCGTTTCTACAGAAATACTCCTCAGCGGCCACCTCGCAGCCTCAGGTCACAGCAGAGACCAAGTCTGAGGCGGCACCGTCGCTCTTTGATTTCATTGACGACGAATCCGATAAGACTGATGCATGCGCACAGCCTGCAGACATCAGCCCGGAAATCATCAGCTCTGACGACGACATCTCTGACGCCGAATTCATCAGCCGCGCCATAGAGGCCGGGACAGTCGGCATAGGGGTGAACGCCGTAGGACCGGAGGCCATGCGCGCACAGCCGTTCGGCATCGGTCTTGCATATGCTGTCGGCGGATCGGCCGACGTGTTCAAGGTCCGCTACATCACATTCGGCACGAGCGCCCATGAGCGCAGCACAGTGGCCGGACTCCTTCAGCCTCTTTTCTCCGACGCGCGGGTGTGCGTCTGTGGCCCTGATATCAAGCGCGACATGCTCATCCTGCGCCGTCTTGGCATCACATTCGACGGCTCACGGTGGTTCGATACGTCGGTGGCCCACTATCTGTGTCAGCCCGAGCAGAAGCACAATCTGCCCACACTGGCCATGACTTATCTGCACTTCGCCACATGGGACTACTCGGCATCTCCGTCCGAGCGGCAGAGCGCTCCCATGGACCCGCATACGGCCATGACGCAGACCGCAGTGCTCTGTCTGAAGCTGAAGCCCGTCCTTGAAGCCGAGATAGCCGACAAAGACCAGACAGCCCTCCTCCGCGATGTAGAGTTCCCCCTCATTCCCGTCCTTGCATCCATGGAGTGGGAAGGCGCACGCATCGACCCGCAAGAACTTCACCGGCTGTCCCGTCAGCTCACAGACAGACTGCACGACCTTGAGGCCAAGGCTTATACCATAGCCGGACGACAGTTCAACGTCAGCTCCCCTTCGCAGGTAGGACAGATACTCTTCGACGAGATGCGTATCGACCCCAAGGCCCGCAAGACCAAGGGCGGAGCATGGTCAACCGCCGAGGATGTGCTGGAGAAGTATCTTGACGTACCTCTGGTGCGCCTCATCCTCGACATCAGAGGCCTCAAGAAACTCCTGGCCACATACGTCGACGCCCTCCCGAAGCTCATCAATCCTGTCACAGGCAAGATACACACCACCTACAATCAGACAGTCACGGCCACGGGTCGCATTTCATCCACCAATCCGAACCTTCAGAACATACCCATCCGCACAGCTGACGGGCGCGACATTCGCCGGGCCTTCGTACCGGATCAGGGGTGTCTGATGCTGTCTGCCGACTACTCGCAGATAGAACTCCGTCTGATGGCCGACCTCAGCGGCGACCCCGTGATGATTGAGGCCTTCCTGTCCGGTGCGGACATCCACCGCGCCACGGCCGCAAAAATCTATCACCGCTCCCTTGACGATGTCACCGATGAGCAGCGCCGCAATGCCAAGACCGCTAATTTCGGCATTATCTACGGCATATCGGCCTTCGGACTTTCCGAGCGCCTGGGCATACCCCGCGGCGAAGCCAAGGAGCTTATAGAAGGCTACCTTGCCACATATCCCGGAGTGGCCGCGTATATGCAGACATCCATCGAGCGGGCACGGGAGAAAGGATGGGTCACTACTGTCATGGGCCGGCGCCGCTATCTTCCTGACATCAGTTCGCGCAGCAACACTGTCCGTGCCTATGCCGAGCGCAATGCCATCAATGCCCCCCTGCAGGGCAGTGCCGCCGACATCATCAAGGTGGCAATGGTGCGCATCGACGCCGAGATACGTCGCCGCAGTCTGCGTTCACGCATGATTATGCAGGTTCATGACGAACTCATCTTCAACGTCATCCCCGAGGAAGCATCCGAACTCACCGCGCTCGTCACCTCCGAAATGGAGCATGCCTACTCCGGACGCGTGCCTCTCGAAGTTGCCGCCGGCACCGGCAGCAACTGGCTCGAGGCGCACTGACATAGTATCAATACCTTTATTTGCAATATTCTATGAACAGATTTTTTACTTTTTCCGCTGCCGCTCTGCTGTGCTTCACTGCCACGCAGGCTGCACCTATGGCTATAAAGGCCAAACTCCCGGGCGTTCCCGTGGAGACTGTCCCGATCTACAATCCCGAAGGCGCCGAGACCGACTATATCATGGATGTGGTGGAGAACGACTATTGGGGCACCTCTCAGCAAATCGGCTACAAAATGCAGATACGCCGCTCTGAGGACGGCTCGAAAATATATTTCCGTGACCTTGCGCCGGGATTCGGACGCACTGATTCTAACGAAGAATACACCTGGATAGAAGGAGATGTCGACGGATCGGTCATCACACTCCGTGCCGGACAGGCCATCTACAAAAACGATATTCAGCTGCTCAACCTCGAGTTTGTGACCCTTGACGAGAACGGAGCCGTCGACCGCTTCCTTGAGAGCACGACAATGGCCATCGACGCCGAGGGCGCCATCACAGTGACCGACCCCGATGTGTACTTCATGGTATATAAGGATGGCGAGACCATGGAAGAGGCCGGAGCATTTCTGTTCCTGACAGACTATCAGATACGGCCTGTCGGCGATATCGTCAGCATCACTCCTCCTGCCGGTGCCGTCATCGAGCAGTACATCCTGCTTCTTCCTGCCGGTCAGCGACAGCTGCAGGTCGCTGTCGACGGTCAGGATGTCTACGTTGCGGGATTCTCCACATTGGCACCCGAAGACTGGGTCAAGGGTACTCTTGCCGACGATGTGCTGACGTTTGGATCCGGCGTCATCCTTACATCCAATCCCCTGCGATATCTCCGGCTCTTCGGCGCCGTACAGAACGGAACCGACGAATGGGGCTCTCCCCTGGTCGACATGTCAATGTCTTTCTCCTTCGCCTTTGACAGCGCAAAGCGCATGTTCACCCTCGCCGAGAACTACTGGGTGCTTGAAGTGGACTATAACATCAGCTCATTCTACAACGGATTCACCGATGCATGCTTCATGTACTATGAAGGCGACCGTCCCGCCGTACCTGCCACGCCTTCGGTTATAGACGTATATGAGATTGATGATATGGCCTACATCAACGTACCGGCAGCAGATGTCGACGGCAACTACATCAATCCTGAGCTGCTTTCATACCGTATATACATAGACGGAATCCTTCATGAATTCACTCCTGATGCTTATTTCGGACTCTCCGAAAGCATGACCGAACTTCCTTACTACTTCACCGATAACTACGATATATACTGCAACGGTGACATCCATACCGTATTCTTCCACGTAGACTCCTGGCAGACCATCGAAGTTGAGTCTGTCTACACCGTCGACGGCGTGACCAACGTGTCAGAGAAGGCATACTATGCATCTGCTGATGCTCCCGGCATCATCCGTCAGCCTGTATCGACTACCTACACCGACCTTCTCGGCCGCCGTCTTGACGCCCCCACTCCGGGCTCGCTTGTCATCCGCACCACCACCTGGTCGGACGGCACTGTCAGCACCGGTAAGACAGTGGTGAAGTAATCCTCCATGCATATACATCCGCTCAGACTTTCCGCAGCCGTCGTGGCGCTGGTCATCGTCCTTATGGCGATGACCGGCTGCCGCCGCGGCCCTGTCGAGGCGCGGCTCGACCTCGCCGACAGCCTCATGGAGTCGCGCCCCGACTCCGCCCTGACCA
>CAMWZB010000071.1 GCA_947178655.1 uncultured Porphyromonadaceae bacterium | reverse complement strand
TGGGCAACGAGTTCGGACATCCCGAGTGGATCGACTTCCCGCGCGAAGGCAACGGATGGAGCTACAAGTACGCACGCCGTCAGTGGGATCTCGTCGACCGTGAGGACCTCAAGTACCGCTTCCTCAACGCATTCGACAATGCCATGATTCAGCTTGTCGAACGCCGTCACAACTTCCAGGCCAAGCCTGTCCGCAAGCTCTGGGAGAAGGACGACGACCAGATACTCGCATTCATGCGAGGCGACCTCGTGTTCGTGTTTAACTTCAGCCCGTCGCGCAGCTATCAGGACTACGGCATCCTCGCTCCCGGCGGCGTGTACAGCACCGTCCTTAGTTCCGACAACCCGGCCTTCGGCGGATTCGGCAACATCGACGAGTCTATCGAGCACTTCACCGTCCCCGATCCTCTGTACGCACCTTTCGGCGTCGAGCGACTGCCGCTCTATCTCCCGGCGCGCACGGCCATGGTGCTCCGCAAGCACCCCGAGCGTCGCCGCAAGGAGTGATAGGCATAGTCTGACCTCTTAGAAAAATATCCGCCGCAAAATTTTGAGGATTCAATAGGATTTTCATAATTTTGCGGTGAGTTTTTATCCTATCATACTTACTTTATATTCTAATACCTCCAACTGTACGATGACACATTTTCAGCAGCTCCTGTGTGCAGGACTGATGGCGTCAGTGGCAGCATCGGCTTCGGCGGCAACCTTTGTAGGAGACCGCACCGACTTCCGCGATGAGACCATCTATTTCGCCACGACCACACGTTTCTACGACGGGGACCCCGCCAACAACGTCTGCGGCTGGGACCATCAGGATGTCCAGATTGCCAACAACGACCCTGACTGGCGAGGCGACTTCGCCGGTCTTATCCAGAAACTCGACTACATCAAGGCCTTGGGATTCACTGCCGTATGGATTACGCCCGTGGTGCAGAACTGCTCGGGTACTGATTTCCACGGCTACCATGCCATGGACTTCTCTACGGTCGATCTGCGCTATGAGAGCCGCCGCGAGTGGGGGGCCGAGAAAGATGTGAAGTTTCAGGATCTGATTGACGCAGCTCATGCAAGGGGCATGAAGATTATTCTCGACATAGTCCTCAACCATAACGGAAACTTCGGAGAGGCGCGTTTCGCTCCTATGTTCACCCGCAGTCAGGATATCCGCAACCAGGCCTCTGTACGTGAGTCTGTCATCCCTGATTTCGATGTCCTCGGCGCAGACTACAACGATGTCGACGGCAAGACGCAGTATGCACGCCGCTTCATCTTCAAGAATCCTGACAAGGATGTCCACAATTACTACCACCACTATGCCACCGGATGGAACTGGGACCTTCCCAACCGCTGGTGGGGGCAGATTGCAGGTGACTGCGTCGACCTCAACACTGAGAATGACGAGGTCGCCCGATATCTGGTCGAGTGCTACGGCAAGTTCATAGCCATGGGAGTCGACGGATTCCGCATCGACACCACCGGGCACATAGCGCGTCTGACGTTCAACAGACAGTTCATCCCGCAGTTCCATGCCCTTGCCGAGCAGTACAGCGACAAGCGGGGCGGCACGCCCTTCTATATGTTCGGTGAGTGCTGCGCCCGTTTCGGCGAAGTCATCTACCGCGGACAGCACAATCTGTCCAGCCATTTCTATACATGGAAGTCAGACCGGAGCCTCCTCGACCGCTATGACGGCAGTCAGGCATACTGGGACACTATGCGCCTCCCCGAAGGGCACGACACGCCCGTCGGACCGATGGCTCTGTGCGAGGAGGAGACAGCCTTCAGCCACAGTTCCGACAATGTGTTCATGAAGAACGGCGCATGGCACGAACCCGACTACTCCGAGGCCTCCGGCTTCAATGTCATCGACTTTCCCATGCACTATAACTTCAACAACGCCGACGCTGCCGTGAACATAGCACGCAGCGGAGACCGCTACTACAACGACGCCTCCTTCAACGTCGTATACGTCGACTCGCATGATTACTGTCCCGGCCCCAACGACCTCACCCGCTTCAACGGCGGCACTGCGCAGTGGGCCGAGAACCTTTCGCTGATGTTCACCTTCCGAGGCATTCCTTGCATATACTACGGCAGCGAAGTCGAGTTCCAGAAGGGCAAGAAAGTCGACGCCGGAGGCACCGATATGCCCGTCAAAGACTCGGGTCGCGCGTACTTCGGCACCTATCTCGAGGGTGATGTCAAGGCTTCGGACTTCGGGGTCTTCACAGCTTCCGGCAACGTGGCCAGAACTCTCGATGCTGACCTCGCTCAGCATGTGCGCCGTCTCAATCTCATCCGTGCCGCCGTGCCGGCTCTCCGCAAGGGGCAGTACACCTTCGACGGTTGCCGCTCCACGGCATCAGGGCATGCATTCAGGCGTGCATGGCGCGACAGCTACGCTCTCGTCGCTCTCGGCGGAGGCGCCGTGTTCAGCAATGTCCCTGAAGGAACATTCACCGATATTGTCACCGGACAGACCTACACCGGAGGCGGCACCATAACGGTCACGGCTCCTTCAGGCAAAGGCCAGCTCCGTGTCCTGGTCAAGGACTGGACCGGAGGAAAAATCGGTGAGGACGGCCGCTTCATCTACACCACCTCTCCGGTGGCTCATGGCGGTTCGGTCATCTTCGATGACCCCGGCACATCAGAGTATTACACTGCCGACGATGCCGTGGGCTCTCCCTGTGTGACCCTCTCGCCGGCCGGCGGTTCATTCCGCACACCGACTGTGACAGTCACCGCCGCACTCAACGACGTGGCTCTGTCAGGCTGGTATCGCATCGGCACCGCCGACCCTGTGGCGCTCACGCCCGGCCGAACGGCCTCATTCACCATCGGCGACGACATGGACTTCAACGACTCCCGCACAGTGTCATGGAGTGCGACCGGAGCCGACGGCAAGACCTTCACCGGCTCGGCTTCATACCGAAAGGTTGATCCGGATGCCGTCATCACCATCCATGTCAAGGCTGCTGCTGCCCCATGCCTGTATGTCTGGGGAAGGAATGCCGAAGGAATGTCGGTCGAGCCCAACGGCTCATGGCCCGGTACGAAACTCTCGGCGACCACCGAAGTCGACGGTCAGACATTCTACTACAGCATAGTCGACGGCCTCGAGACTGCCAACTGCATCATCAACAACGGAGCCGGAAGCCAGACCGCCGACATAACGGGCATATCAGGCTCGGTCTTCTACGAGTACGACGGTGGCACAGGCTACAAAGAAGTCGATGTGCAGCAGACACAGGCTCCCGTAGTGCGCTTCTCGCCGGGGAGCGGAAAGTTCTGGGACGACACGCTCGAAGTCACGGCTACGGCCGTCAACTGCACCTCGGCATGGTACGAACTTGACGGTGTGCGCACCGCATTCACCGGCACAACCGTGTTCACTGTAGGCGCCGGTCTGCCCGTAGGTGGCTCGGTCACGGTCAGCTGGGGAGCCGAGGCCGATGGCGAGTCGCGCACCGGCAGAGTGGTCTATACCAAGGCCGAACGCCCGTCGGGAGTGACCGTCTACTATGACAACAACCTCACCGCATGGTCCAAAGTGAACTGCTACTACTGGAGCGAAGGCGTGCGCTCGGCAGCTCCGCAAGCAACGTCGTGGCCCGGCGAAGCCATGGAGGCCCTTGCGTCCGGTTACTACCGCTTCGTCCTTCCTGACGGCGCCAACCGTGTGATATTCAATGGCGGAGGCAATGGAGCCAACCAGACTGTCGATATCACTGAAGTGGTGCACAACGGTCTCTATCGAGGTATTCCCTCCGGTGGCGACAAGGCTCAGGTAGAATTTCTCGGCGACTTCTTCGAGTACAGCGGAGTGGACGGCGTGGCTACCGGCGATGACACTCTTCCGTGCGAGTATTACAACCTTCAGGGCCTGCGTGTGGACAGCCCGAGCCGGGGCATCTACATCGTCCGTCAGGGCTCTTCGGTGCGGCGTGTCCTCATCCCCTGAAAAAATATTTGCATAAGTGCCCGATAATTACTACCTTTGCAGGCGATTTCGTAATCTCTGGCAGGACATGCAGCCTGCGTATATTGCGAGTAATGTTAACATTCTAAATCATTTAAACAATGGATTTGATTAAAGTTGCCGAAGAAGCCTTCGCTACCGGCAAGCAGCATCCCGAATTCGGCCCCGGTGACACCATCACCGTAGCTTACCGCATCAAGGAAGGTAACAAGGAACGTATCCAGCAGTACCGCGGTGTTGTTATCCGCATCTCCGGTGAAGGAGCAAAGAAGCGTTTCACCGTTCGCAAGATGAGCGATAACATCGGTGTTGAGCGTATCTTCCCCATCGAATCGCCTTTCATCGACTCGATCACCGTCAACAAGTATGGTAAAGTACGTCGTGCAAAGCTCTACTACCTCCGCGGCCTCACCGGCAAGAAGGCTCGTATCAAAGAGCGTCGCGTAGTCAAGAAGGACTAAGATACCTCTTCCCGGCAAAACGAAACGAAAGCGGCAGTGTCTCAGGCACCGCCGCTTTTCGCGTTTATCTACCGACCGCCCTCTGTCACGAGCAAAGAGGCGTGGTTTCTGCGGAAAAACTCCTGTTGAAAACTCTTGTCTATAATATCGCAATAATTGCTGATGTTTGGCTTGCTTTTCTGTGGATTTTGTGTAAATTTGCAGGTGAGTTTCAGCCTTTAATCTTTTGTTATGAAAAATCTCCTCGTCTTCGCATTTTCGGCCATAGCCCTGTCACTGGCCGCCGACACGTTCAATACGTCGTTCAATGAGTGTCTGTCCGAGGGACGCCTGCAGGCTGCCGACAGTATACTCAGGCAGTGGAACAGCTCCGCTCCTGATGACCCCGAGCTATTTCCGGCACGGTTCAACCTCAGTCTGAACCGCGCACGCACCGAGATGCTGATGCTCTCGGACGAAGCCGTTCCGAGTGGCGAACAGTTCGAACTGACCGACAGCACCGGAGCGGTAGCAGGATATCTCCGTAGTGAGATAGTGTGGGAGGATTCGCTTGTCGACAGGGCTTTCGAGGAGATTGACCGCGGTCTGGCCGTCTGTCCTGACCGTGTGGATTTTTGGCTCGGAAAGGCTTCGGCAGCCGTGATGACAGGGCGGTGGAGTATCGCCACGGGCACTCTCGACGGACTTCTCGAACGCGACCGTGAGAACCGCGGCCGATGGTTAGGCGTCGGAAACAAAGTGGATGCCGCGGCAGATACGCTCCTCAAGGAAGCCTTGTACGACCGTATGGCCGACATCTGCCGCACAGAGTCGCCCGAGGTGATAGAATCCGCTCTACCTCTTGTCGACAAGGCCGCGCGGCGTTTTCCTGACGATAACCGCATCCTCAATCTGGCCGGCGTGATGAATATCGGCACAGGGCATAGTGAGGCTGCGATGAACTACTTCATGGAAGCCATGCGTGTCACGCCCGACGACGCCATGCCGCTGATGAACATAGCCTACATCTGCTACGAGCAGGGCGACACTGCCAAAGCTCTCGAGATTTACCGCAATATAGAGCAAGGCAACTTCGACGAGGATAGCCGCGAGTACGCCTCCCGAATGATTGCCGAGATATCAGCTCCTGTCGAGGTGATGGGCCGCTACCGGTATTTCTTCCGCTATCTTCCTCTGATGGCCTCGCAGACCGAGGATGTGACTGAGTTCATGGATGTCAACCGATTCAATACCGTCATACCGGACTATAATCGGTTCCGTTCGCCCTTTGCCGACGATGATATCAAGGCCGGAGAGGTGCAGGCAGGCGATGTCAAGACGGTTGTGTGGACCTTCCCTATGCCTGAGCGCGTGCCTTTGTGCCTGTACGTGGTTTTCGTGCCGGGAACTTCGGAGTGCCACATAATGACGCTTGAGAAATCGTTCGACGACGCATGGGTCATCGGCAGTCAGAACGGCGAGGGGCACAGCAATTTCTGCGCCATCCGTCAGCCGGAGGACGGAACTGACTTCTTGATGGCTCTCGAAGAATTCGGCCTGCTGGGCAAAGA
>CAMWZB010000070.1 GCA_947178655.1 uncultured Porphyromonadaceae bacterium | reverse complement strand
GCAGTATATCGAGATGAAAGCCAAGCATCCCGATGCCATCCTGCTTTTCCGTGTGGGCGACTTCTACGAGACATTCTCTGATGACGCTATCATGACATCAGATATTCTCGGAATTACGCTCACGCGACGTGCCAACGGTGCCGCCCAGTATGTAGAGCTCGCCGGATTCCCTCACCACGCACTTGACAGCTACCTGCCGAAACTCGTCCGTGCCGGAAAGCGTGTGGCCATCTGCGAGCAGCTCGAGGATCCCAAGCTCACCAAGAAACTCGTCAAGCGCGGCATCACTGAGCTGGTCACTCCCGGAGTGGCCATGAACGACAACGTGCTGTCACGCCGTGAGAACAATTTTCTGGCCGCCATTCACTTCGGTAAGTCGGTATGCGGGGTGGCCCTCCTGGACATCTCCACCGGCGAGTTCTTCACCACTGAAGGATCTGTCGACTACATCGACAAGACTCTGGGCAGCATGGCTCCGAAGGAGCTCCTTGTCATGCGCGGATGCCGCCAGCAGGCTGTCGAGAGCCTCTCGCAGCAGTATCTCTACTTCGAAATGGAGGAGTGGATGTTCACCTCCGATGCCGCCGACGAGCGTCTGCGAAAGCAGTTCGGCACTGCGTCGCTCAAGGGATTCGGCATTGACCGCATGACTCATGCCATAATCGCAGCCGGAGCCATCCTCCACTATCTCGACCTGACCCAGCACACGCGCACGGGCCATATTACATCTATCCGCCGCATCGATGAGAGCCGTTCGGTGCGCCTCGACCGGTTCACTATACGAAATCTCGAGCTGTTCGACCCGCTCGATTCTGACGGGAAGAGTCTCCTCGGAGTCATCGACCGCACATCTACGCCCATGGGCGCGCGTCTGCTCCGACGATGGCTTCAGTTTCCGCTGCGCGATGCAAAGGTCATCAACGAGCGCCTCGACATCGTCGAGTATTTCTATCGCAGCACTGACGTCCGCGAGGAGATAGACTCGTATCTCAAATCTGTTGGCGACCTTGAGCGTCTTGCCACCAAAGTGGCCTGCGACCGCATCTCGCCGCGCGAGCTCCTGCAAGTCAGAAATGCCCTCGACGCTGTGAGTCCTGTCAGACAGATGTGCCTTGATTCGGGCCTTCCGCAACTCAGTGCCGTCGGCGACCAGCTCAACCCCTGCACAGCCGTGCGCGACCGCATATCCCGGGAGATTCCCGACGATGCCGCCGGCAACGCATCGCGCGGAGATATAATCTGCCGGGGTGTCGACCCCGAACTCGATGAACTCCGCGACATAGCATTCCGGGGCAAGGACTACCTCGCACGCCTTCAAGCCCGCGAGATTGAGGCCACCGGCATAACATCGCTGAAAATAGGCTTCAACAACGTATTCGGCTACTATATCGAGGTCACCAACACTCACAAGTCAAAGGTGCCGGCTGAGTGGATCCGCAAGCAGACCCTTGTCAACGCCGAGCGCTACATCACTCCTGAACTCAAGGACTATGAGGAGCGCATCCTCGGCGCCCAGGAGAAAATTGAGGCAATACAGCAGCGGCTCTATTCCGAACTCGTCGCCTTCGTGGCCCGATATATCCCGGCTCTGCAGCTCGACGCGGCCATGCTTGCGCGTCTGGATGTCCTCACAGCCTTCGCCCGGGTGTCCATCGACAACAAGTACAACCGTCCGGTCGTGGACGATTCGCTTGACATCCGCCTCGTCGAGGCCCGTCATCCGGTCATCGAGCGAGAGCTTCCTCCGGGCGAGCCATATATCAGCAACACTGTCGAGCTCTCCAATGAATCCACTCAGATCATGATGATTACCGGACCGAATATGTCAGGTAAGTCGGCTCTGCTCCGTCAGACCGCGCTCAACGTCATCATGGCCCAGATAGGCTGCTTTGTGGCGGCCGAAAGTGCGCATATAGGTGTGGTCGACAAGGTCTTCACCCGAGTCGGAGCCAGCGACAATATATCTCTGGGCGAGTCGACCTTCATGGTCGAGATGAACGAGGCGGCCTCTATTCTCAACAACATGAGCGAGCGCTCCCTCATTCTGTTCGACGAACTCGGCCGAGGGACATCGACCTATGACGGCATCTCCATAGCCTGGGCCATCGTCGAGCACATACACGAGTCAGGCGACATGCGTCCCAAGACCCTCTTCGCCACCCACTACCATGAGCTCAACGATATGGAGGCTTCGTACAGCCGTATCGTCAACTACAATGTATCCGTGCGTGAGATTGACGGCAAGGTGGTTTTTCTTCGCAAGCTCGAGCGAGGTGGCAGCGAGCATAGTTTCGGTATACATGTGGCCAAACTCGCCGGTATGCCTCATAGCATAGTCCGCAGGGCGTCGGAGATTCTTGAGCAACTCGAAGGTGCCGCTGCCGGAATGACGGACCAAAGCAAGTCGGAAGCCGTTGTGCCAAAGAGCCGTCGCCGGGGTAAAGCCCGTATCGCACCGCCGGTCCACGACACCGTAGCCGGGATGCAGCTGTCATTCTTCCAGCTCGACGACCCTGTTCTCAGTCAGGTGCGCGACGAACTTCTTGGTGTGGATATAAATAATCTCACCCCTCTTGAGGCGCTGAAGAAGCTCAACGATATCCGAGGCATCCTCACCGGTAAACATTCCTGACCGTTTTCGCTATGACATATGAATGCTCTCTACGTCCGTGCGGCGATGATTGCCCGCAGGACTGGCTTTCAAAAGCCGAAAGACTGTATCTCGATGTCTTTCCTCCGGAGGAACGTCGCCCGTGGACTGATATAGCAGCCCCACGGTTGTCGGATGGCCCTCGCCTGCTGTTCGTTGCATCGGGTGCCGGAGTCGGCGATTTCGCCGGTTTTGTCACGCTTTGGGATTTCGGGACATTTGTCTATATCGAGCACTTTGCCATCGAATCCTCTCTGCGGGGCCATGGCACAGGAGCGCAGGTACTCGCGTTATTGCGTGATATGCTTGCACGTCCTATTGTGCTTGAGGCAGAGCCCGTATCGGACGACAATCCCATGGCCGCACGCCGCATAGCCTTCTACTGCCGCAACGGTTTCGCGCTCCTTGACCATGACTATGTGCAGCCGCCTTATCAGGCCGGACTCCCGTCGGTACCCCTGCGCCTCATGAGCACTGATGCCGGCATCAGTCCTGCCGAGGTCGAGCGCGTCCTTCATAAGCGGGTTTACGGCGTCTGACCATCAACCTTTGGGGCTTCATCGGTGTTTAAGTCTTTGAAAAACTTAAACACACGCATGTTATGACTATAAATGTAATGAATCACGAGTTTGAGAAGCTCGTTAATGAAGCTCCTGTAGTAGTTATCGAATTCTTTGCCACCTGGTGCGGGCACTGTCAGGCCATGGCTCCGGTTATCGATGAAATCAAGGAACTGCTCGGCGACAATACTCCGGTATTTCAGATGGACATAGACAAATACGGCGAGCTTGCCGACCATCTGGGCGTGACCGGAACACCTACCTTCTTGATCTACCGCAATGGTGAGCAGGTGTGGAAGTACGACGGCGAAATCGACGGCAACGTCCTGCTTCAGAAGATTCAGCACTATATGAACTGATTCAACAGCAGAGGCCTTGAAAAGCAGTATATTCTCCACATATCTTTCGGCGCTTGGTGTCCCTCACACCAGTTGGTATAGCGACCGGCAGTTCGACCGGATGACGTTCAAGTCGCTTTTCGGACTGTACCGGCTTCTACAGTCCTACGGTGTCGACAGCGAGGCTTATCAGGTCACCGACAAGAGCGCCTCACTCAGTGTCCTTTCCACACCTTTCATGGCACAGGTCGACGGCGACTTTGTGGTCGTGCGCACTCTTGACCCGCGTCAGGTCACTTTCACTGATGGCTCAGGAGCTGACCATGAACTTGGCAGGGACGCTTTCTGCAATGAATGGTCAGGAGTCGCTTTTCTGGCGTACCCGTCAGAAAAGGCTTCTGAGCCTGACCTTGAGGCGCACCGCTTCACTGAGATAGGCAACCACTCCAAGCGATGGATACTTCTTGTGGCCGTAGTCACCGTGTTTGTCTATTTGTTCGTGAGCCGCCATATCTATGCCCACGTATCGACAGTGCTGCTCACTGTCATCAACCTTGCGGGACTCTACATCACATATGAGCTCGTGCTCAAGTCGCTCCATATCGAGAGCCGCCACGGCGACGATATCTGCGGAATGATTGACCGTAACGGTTGCCGTTCGGTCCTTGATACGTCCGCATCGAAGTTTTTCGGACTCTTCGGCTGGAGTGAGGTCGGCTTTTCCTACTTCGGAGTCAGTCTCGCCGCCTTGCTGCTGTTCCCGCAGCACATAGGCACACTTGCGCTGGTCAACGCGTGCTGCTGTCCCTTCTCCTTCTGGAGCGTATGGTATCAGAAGTACCGGGCCAAAGCATGGTGCACCCTCTGCCTTATCACCCAGGCATGTCTGTGGCTGTCGCTGGCCTGCTACATATTCGGCGGAGCCTTCTCCAAAGCGTGGCCTCCGTCGCTGCATTTCGTCATCCTCTGTGCAGTCTATGTGTCAGCGTTGCTGGTCATCAACGCTTTGATGCCTGCATTCGATAAATCAGAAAAGAAATGATAAAGCATATCAACCGCCCCTTGCTTCCTGCGGGACGCAAGCTCACCCCTATGGAGATGAATAATCTCCACTTCAAGGACTCGTCGAAGACGTCGGTAAAGAAATAAGGACCGACGGCAATAAATCCTGAGACAAGACAGACCCCGGTCCGACAGAAATGCGATATTCTCGTTCTCTCTCTCTTCTGTTTTTTTGTCGAATCGGGGCTCGTTTATTCGGTCTTGCCCGACCCGGATGCGCTCACTCGCATTCGGGTTTGATGTAGTGGTGCGCCGCGCCGCACTCATGGAGGGAGTGGTCGACGATGACGTGGCGGTTGGCCATGCCTGCTATCTGCGACATCTCGTGGCTGACGAGCAGGATGGTGGCATCGGGTGCTATTTCCTTGAGAATAGAGTAGAGGTGCTCCTCGAAGTGCTTGTCGAGATAGCTCAGCGGTTCGTCGAGCACAAGCACCGGCGGACGGCTCACTATGGCGCGTCCGAAAAGTGTGCGCTGAAGCTGTCCTCCGGAGAGCCGTCCGATGGGTCGCGATGCAAGGTGCGACATCTCTACCATTTCGAGCACCTGTGCCACGCGGGCTCTCTTTTCATCCTTGGATATCTTGTGGGCCAGCAGGCCGGACTCCACAACCTCGGACACGGTGATGGGGAAGTGCGAGTCGACGCTGTTTTTCTGAGGCAGATATCCGAAGCGCGGTGCTGTCGGGGTGTGATGTCCTGCCTCGTCGAAGTACCGTATATGTCCGGCAGTCGGCTTCAGCAGACCGAGGATGAGACGCAGTATGGTGGTCTTGCCTCCGCCGTTGGGACCGGTTATGGCTATGAAGTCACCGCGGTCGACGGTGAAATCAATGCCTTCGAGCACCTTGCGGTCCTCACGCTCGAAGGACACGCCGCACAGCGACAGCAGTGGCGTGGCATGGCGGGTGTGGGCGTGGTCGCACGCCGAGCATCGGCAGTGGGGGCTATGGCCTGGCGAGTTCATCGGCAATTTGTATCATCTGGTCATCCCAGTCGTAGTCGAGAGGGTCGACAGTTACTATTCTGGAGCCGATGGCTTCGTTGATTGTCTCGGCCTGTCGACGGTCGTATTCTTTCTGGAAGAAGAACACGCGGATGCTGTCGCCGCGCGCATGGTCGATGACCTCGCGGAGCTGACGAGCCGACATCTCTTTGTTGTCCATACCGACGGGGACCTGTTCCAGCCCGTAGTCGTTGGCAAAGTATGACAGCGACGGATGCCATATGGCGAAGGAATGAGTGGTAGACTTAGCCACTCTGTTACTGATTTCGCTGTCAATCGAGTCGAGTCGCGCTGTCACCGCGGCGAGCCTGTCGGTGTATATCTTGGCGCTGTCAGGATTCTGCACTGAGAGTGCGCGCGCCATGTTGCGGGCCATCGTCCGCATACCCGATACCGACGTCCAGTAGTGCGGATCAGGCAAACCTCTGCCAAGACTTCGGTCGGCGTCTCCATGGTCGTGATTATGCGGCC
>CAMWZB010000069.1 GCA_947178655.1 uncultured Porphyromonadaceae bacterium | reverse complement strand
TCGCCCCGGCGCGCATCGGCGCCACCGGTGCCAGCTACGGCGGATTCTCGGTTTACTACCTTGCCGGCATCCACAATCACCGTTTCGCCGCGCTGCTCGCTCACGCCGGCATATTCAACCTGGAAGCCCAGTACCTCGAGACGGAGGAAATGTGGTTTGCAAACTGGGATATGGGCGGCGCATACTGGGAAAAGGATAATGAAGCCGCTCAGCGGACTTTCGCCAACTCGCCCCACCGTCTCATCGACCGCTGGGACACTCCCATCATGATATCGCACGGCGAATATGACTACCGCATCCTGGCTTCGCAGGGCATGGCAGCCTTCAACGCAGCCAAACTCCGCGGCATTCCTGCCGAGATGGTCATATACCCCGATGAGAACCACTGGATACTCAAGCCGCAGAACGCCGTGATGTGGCAGCGCCTGTTCTTCCGCTGGTTCGACAAGTGGCTCAAGCCCGAAGCCAACTGAGACGGATGTCAAAGACAAGCCTGAAAAAAGAACTGATGACCTTCACAAGCGAGCAGCTTGTGGAGGTCATCATGAATGCGTACGGGTCATCGAAAGAGGCGCGCGACTACTTCGAATTCTTCCTCAACCCCGACCCTGAACAACTGCTGGAGAAGAAGCTCGCCATACTCGACAAAGAGATGCGGCGCACCAAATGGGGGATGTCGAAAGCCCGTATCAGCATCATCAGGGGGCTGGTCAAGGACTTTGCCTCGTACGGAGTGAGCGCAGAGCATGTGCTGACTCTTATGCTCAGAATCATCAACACTCTGATAACGGAGTACAGATACATCAATTATCCTGAAACTCTGCTGAAAGGCACACAGCGGCTGGTGCGCGACTGCATAGAGTATGCCGCCGCCAACGACCTCCTGTCTGCCGCGCTCGAACAACTCAATACGATGATACGGGCCGACATAGGGACGCCCAACTTCCGACGGACTGTGGCGCAGGTAATGACCGATGCCATCGAAGAGCTGGGCGCGAGACTGAAGTGAAGTGTCCGATTATTTAAACGACTCGGCGGCTTCGCGGATGGCATAGAACATCCGCTCGTCGGCCTCTGTGAGTTCCTTGTGACGACGCGACATCATGCGGCGCGCGATTTCGAAGAACTTGGTCATCGAGACTTCGGAGAATCCCATCGACGAGCCGCCTTCGACAAACGAAGGCACAAAATTACGGGGGAATCCGGCTCCGTGGATGTTGACACCCACGCCCACGACGGTGGCGGTGTTGAACATCGTGTTGATGCCGGCTTTGGAATGATCGCCCATAATCAGGCCGCAGAACTGCAGTCCGGTGCGGAGGAAGTGTGCCGTCGGATAGTTCCAGAGACGTATGAGGGAATAGTCGTTTTTGAGATTCGATGCCACACATCCGGCGCCAAGGTTGCACCACTCGCCTATGACCGCGTTGCCCAGGAAACCGTCGTGAGCCTTGTTGGAGTAAGCCTGCATGACGACATTGTTGAGCTCGCCGCCGACTTTACACCATGGACCGAGCGTCGTGGCTCCGTACATCTTGGTTCCCATATTCACCACAGAGTGCTCACACAGGGCCACGCCACCGCGTATCATGGAGCCTTCCATAATCTCGGCTCCCTGTCCCACATATATCGGACCTCCTTTGGTGTTGAGAAATGCCCCTTCGACCACAGCGCCCTCCTCGATGAATATCCGCGAAGGGTCGCCGATGACAGTGTTGGTGCCGCTCAGAGGCTGCGAAGTCCGTCCGGCAGTAATACGCTCGAAGTCTGCCTCGAGAACAGGGCCGTTCAGACGGAAAATATCGTAAAGATGCGCCACCGAGATGACTTCGCCGGCATACTCGACAGTCTTGCCCACTGAACCGCGATGAGCCACGGCATGCTCGCCGGCCATCAGACATTCTCCGGGTTTGAGAGCGCCGACAGCCTCGGCCAATGCGCGGTCAGGCACTATGTGCCCGGCAATATGTATGGCGTCCGCAGCATCGCCCGGAAGATAAATCTCACGGAGATAGTCAGCTCCGGCGTCCCACGAATATTCACCCGGCAGGAATGCCTGCCACTTTTCGGCGATAGTGTCAATGCCTATGCGCAGTGCGCCGACAGGACGCGTATACGTCATCGGGAGCAATTCCCGACGTATAATAGGATCGTCGTAAACAATATAATTCATATGTAAGTATTGTTTGATAGGCGCAAATTTAATAAAATTCATCAGAATTTTAACCTTGTATTAAAAAAAAAGCGACGGGACGCAAGGATTACGCGTTCCGCCGCAGTATTGTATCAGCAGAGAATCAGATGCTGACGCGTCCTCCGGTATCGGTGGACTTGGAGCCTCGGGTGATGGACGCATCGATGCTGCCTCCTGTATTGGCCTTGGCCGAACCCGTCTGGGCTTTGACGCCTTTCATGGAAATGTTTCCGGCGGTGTCGGCTTTAAGATTAGCGGAAGCGAGCTTGCCTGTGTCGGCCTTGAATTTACCTGCTGTCTCGGCTTCTATCTTTGCTGACTGGCTCTCGAGACGGGCGATGTGTACTGACCCGGCAGTCTCGACGTCGCTCTTGAAAGTCGCAGCGTCGACATACTCTATGACTATTGAGCCTGCGGTCTCCGACTTGAGCTCGACTATTCCGGGCACGGAAAGACCGGGTATGGTGATGCTTGCAGCGGTCTCGGCCTCAGCTTCGAACCTGGATGCGGAGATAGCTTTGTCGACGGTTATCTTAGAGGCAAGAGAGCCTTCGACCGATGTCAGCGAAGATACGGTGACAGTCACTGTCGGGAGATACTTGCTTGCGTTCCGGCGCACGCCGTTGTTCTTGTCATCGTCCAGAAGGCGGTTACGGAGAGTCAGTTCGCCTTTGCGAACGTCTGAGACGAGGGCTTCGACAGCATCGGCACGGCCGGAGACTGTCATAGTTCCGGTCGCCGGACCTATTTTGACCACTACGTTGACGCCTTCGGCATCTATACTTTCGAACTCCGGCACTTCGATCGAGCGGGTGACGGTATCCTGGTTAGTCAGGGCATAGAGCGGAACAGCGACACCGAAGGCCATGATGCCGACAAGTGCAGCAGCTGCTATTGATTTGCTGAGTTTCATATTGAATAAGTTTTTTTACAGTGTGTATAGTTATTAGACACAAAACGGGCGCGAAAGGTTACAGTTCCGCGCCCGTTTTTATGTTAAAGTTTGTTATCTCACAACGACTGCCTTTGCAGCTCCCTTGTCAGAACCCGCCACGTAGTATCCTGCTGCAAGGGGTATTCGGATTTCACCCTCTGCGAGCGAGGTCCGATAGATGCAGATTCCGGCGGCATTGTAGACCGACACTGTCTGCGGCTCTTCGATGAGGCTGCGGATAAGGAGAACACCACTTTCGGGAACCGACACGGCCACAGGCGACAGACGGTCCGAAGCGCCTCCCTCGACGACAGCGATGCCGCTCTCAAAGCCATCAGGCACAGGTGCGAACAGCCACTGGCGGTGTACGGGAGCGTCGCCGTCATATAACCACAGGCCTACTCCGGTGCCGGCATCATAGCTCTCGCCTTCGAGGTCGAAGGCCTTGGCGGCATCAGAGGTTGTTATCTTGTAGTACGGGGCGTCAAGAGGCGTCACAGCAAATGCCGTAGCATCGGCATCAGTAGCCACGAGCGCGTATTCATCGCCGTTGGCGGCAATCCTGACGCCGGCTGCGTTGGTGAACGTGTACGTTCCGTCAGCAGCCGCGCCAAGCGTCCATATCTGAGAATCGGTGAAGTTGAGTTTGTCGACCATCACTCTGCCGCCGGCAGCTGAGAGGGCCACTTCCTCGGTGTTGCGCGGACAAATGAAGTAGCTCCGGCCGGCGGCTATGAGATCGGTTGACTGCTCATCGACCGATACGGGTATGACCATAGTGGCGACACTCTTGGGCGGAAGATTGAAGGTCAGTCTGTCATTGCCGAACGTATAGTCGGAGTAGTCTGCCATATCAAAGTCAGGAGAGGTGACCGTGGCGGCGACCGGCGCTCCGGCATGGGCGAACATCGAGAGGTCAGCCTCGTGGGTGTAGGTCCACTCGGTGCTGTTGATGGCTACCAGAACCAGTTCCGTACCGTCGGGACTGAGAGCGGCGAGCGTACGGTTGTTCAGAGTGGTGAGGAATGTGTAGCCCTCCTGAATGAATCGGCTGAACTGGCAGCGGATATAGAAATTCTTGACAATCTGAGGATTCTGGGCCTCGAACGAATCCATTGCGCGGACGAGGCACCACTGGTCGTTGTTCTCTTCGATGTACTGCCAGTCAATCCATGCCGACGGCATGATGAAGCGGATGTCGTCGATGACCTTCTGGGCGAGTTTGAGGTTGCCTTCGATACCGCTTCCTCCAAGCCCTACTTCGCTCATCCACAGAGGCATGCCGTACTCGCGACAGAGATTTGCCAGACGGCTCTGCGCCTTGCGGTTGACAGTGTAGGTGTGGGTGTTGTACTGCCCTATCAGATCGAGGATACCGGCGTCGCGGTAAGCGATGAAGTCCTTGACTGCCTGCTCCACGCTGGTCTCGTCGGCAGCGGAGATGACTGTCTCCAGGCCAGACTCCTTCAGGACGGGAGCGAGCACTTTGATGAAGGCAATCTGCGAATTCACATCGAAGTGACATCCTTCCTGACCGCCGTTGCGCCCCCAGTAGCTTGTCATGGGCTCGTTGAACGGGTCGAGGGTCTTGAATTCGATGCCGTACTCGTCCTTGTAGTGCTTGCACACGTCAACGAGGTAGTGTGCGAATTCCTCGTAGTACTCGGGCTTGAGATTGTCCTGCGACGAGTTGTTGGCGCCCGAGCAGCATCCGCTGTATGTCATGTACCATGGAGCGGAATTGCTGAATGCCTCGAAAATGGCGTCGGGACGCTTTTCCTTTATTTTCAGCATAATCTTGCGCTGGGCGGCATCGCGCGACCAGATGTACTCTCCGTCGCTGGAGTCCTTGAAGCCTTCCATCTCGGCGCGGAGTCCCTTTCCTTTGCCCATGTGGTGCTCGTCGCAGTTGGCATGGTTCGGGTCGTCACCTCCGCCGATGTTGTAGCGGAAGATGCGGAAATTGAGTTTGTCCGGACTCACCAGGAGGTCGATGATTTCGTCAATCTTCTCGTCGCTCCACTTGCCGCACATATTGGCCCACCAGCAGAGCGACACGCCCCAGCCTTCGAAGGTCTGCCGGCGTGCTTCGGGATTTATGATATAGGTATAGCTTTCGAGGTCGGGCTGCTCTGTGGGGTCGGATGACAGATACCACAGATGATAGTCGCTGTTGCCGTCCTTGTCGGAGTATACCGACGAGCCGGGAGTCGCACTGTCCGTGCCGAGAAATCTGGAGTTGCCCGCACACTTTATCTTGATGAAGTTGCCGGCATCCTCGATAGTGAATTTAGCATTGTTCGCAGACGCATCTGACACAAATGCCACATTCCAGTTGCCGGAGCGCGAGAGATAAGTACCGTCGGGAGTCGAGATGGTGTAGCGGTTGTCATCACCGAGCGTGAACGTGAGCATGACAGGAGCCTGGGCGTCGGGGCCTTCGAGGACGGCTTTGCCCTCGCCGTTGTCGGCCACGTGATTGCCGCTTGCATGCATCAGATAGTAGGAAGTACCGCTTTCGGGAACGAGAGCCGCAAAGGCCGGAAGACACAAAGCTGCGCAGAGGGTCGCCGCGCAGTGGCGCAAGTTGATTTTCATAGGTTATTGTAGTTTTTTATGGTGTCAATGACTGTCAGGTACCTCAGGTGGTACGTGTACGGCAAAGGTACAACAAATTTATTAAATATCAAAGACATTCGTCGTGTCACGATTAAATAAACGACATACCCTCACGGACGCGCCGCAAGGGTATGTCGTTTATTTAGGTTCTGTGACGAGGCTTCACTCCATGGCCGCCTCTGCGACTTTCTCTGCAGTGAGACCGTTGGCGTCGAGCAGTTCTCTGACGGAGAACTTGTCGACGAATTCTTTGCGGAGACCCAGAGGGATGACACGCACGGGAGCGCTGCCGAGATAGGAAGCGACTTTCTGGCCGAAACCTCCGTCGATGATACCGTCCTCCATGGTGATGACAAGGCGGTAGTTTTTCAGTCGGTCCAG
>CAMWZB010000068.1 GCA_947178655.1 uncultured Porphyromonadaceae bacterium | reverse complement strand
CATGAACTTGATGCGACACCGCCGCCTTGCTCGCCGGAGAATGACGGCTGCAGTGACGCCGAGCTCCTGAGAGCGATAGGAGCCAATCAGCAGTGTGCAAGAATTTTGGCCGAAATCGCCGCCGGAGGAGATGCGCGTGAGTTGCTGCGACAGTTTTTAGGCCCGGCGCCGGATGTCGGGGCGTCGGATGACGAGCCTGCAGTGGCGATGTATCAGTCGCCGTCGCTTGCGGCCGGGCAGGGTGATGATGAAGGGTCAGAGCCTGCGTTTCTGGCCAATATGCGGCCCGATTTTTGGGATGGATTTCTACTTTGACTTTTTTTGACAATGTACTTCTCGGGGAGGGAGAACCGGAGTTTTTTAATCAATATATCACTAAACTTATGGAAGATAAGAAAAGCAACATTGTGGCCGGAACGGCCGGCGGACGCCATGTGGGTGGAATCGCCACAACTGAAAATCTCGAGCAGGCTGCGCCCGGCCTGCTGAAGAACTCGGTCGACCGGCGCATAGTGAAGGTGCGTCCGATGTCGACTCCGATCGACCAGCTGACACGCTGCGCGCATAGCCGCCGTGCTACGGCTATGACCGTCGAATACTATTCGGTGGACACCAAGCTGACCGAAGCCAAGCTGGTTGAGGCCTACGACGGCTCTCCCGGCATGGACCGCGGCGGGCTGACGACATTCAGGCTCAAGACGGACAATGACAGTATATTCGATGTCTCGGAGACTGTGCTGGTGCCTGAGGTGACCGGCTTCGGCAGTCCTGCCGGTCCGCTGGTGCTCTATGTGGTGTCGCGCAGTGATGACGGAGGTGTGGAGATGACTCCGCTGAACGGCAAACCGGCCTCTTCGATGGGTCACGAGTATCTGGAGATGCCTGAGATACCGGCCGGAAGCCGCCTGGTGCGTATGGGCCGTGCGGCGACGGAGCTTGACGTGCAGACGGCGCAGTTCTCGGCTCTGCCCCGGAAAGCGTCCAACAACTGTCAGATATTCAAGATGCAGGTGGAGCAGAGCACGCTCGCCAAAATCGCCGGTAAGGAGGTGGGCTGGAATTTCTCCGATCAGGAGGAGGCTGCCATCATAGACATGCGTCTGGGGATGGAGAAGAGTTTCCTCTTCGGACAGCGGGCCAAAATCTACGATCCCATCAAAAAAGAGTATGTCTACTTTACGGGCGGTATCTGGGGACAGGCGCCCGGGAGTGTTGAGCTCGACCTTGACTCGCTGAGCGAGGGAGACCTGGTGAGTCTGTGCAGCAAGGCGTTCACGGGCAACAACGGGTCGCGCCGCAAGATTCTTGTGGCCGGAACGGCACTGGTAGAGGCTCTGAGCCGTCTTCAGTACTCGAAGGTGGTCTCGGCGGGTATCACCCGTGTGAAGTGGGGTATAGAGTTCAAGGAGATAGTGTCGAACTTCGGTACGCTTTATGTGGTGCACTCGGAAGTATTCGACCAGTGCGGGCACGCTTCGGACGGCTTCGTCATCGACCCGAACTATCTGACCAAGTTCGTGCATGTGCCATTCTCGGCGGAGACGCTTGACCTTCGGGCTTCCGGCCAGCGCAATATTGACGCCGTGGTGCTCACGGAGGCGTCGTGCCTGGTGCTCAGATATCCCGGGGCGCATATCAGGGTGCTCGGACGCACTGCCTGATGAAGTTGACCTGGACACGCGCCGAGCTGCTCGAGTACCGCCGTCGCATCGGCGGTCTCGAGCCTCTGCGCACTGACTGTTCCGTCGTGAGCACCGACGGCATAGATGTGGACGCGATACTGTCAGCGCAGTTGCGCAGGTGGTATCTTGACTTACTTGACAATGGACCGCGCGAGCTGATAGCTCCTGAGAATATCTCTGCCACGACGATGGTTTCGCGTCCCGACCCTCCTTTGGGCGACGCTTCGCTGGTGCGCGTTCCGGATATATGCCGGCGAGTGTTCGACATCCGTCTGAAAGGGTGGAGCAGGGCGGTGGAGCCTCTTCCGGCATCGGAGATAGAGCAGGTGGTGCGCCGGCAGCTGAATCCGTTCACGGCGGCCACGGCATCCCGTCCGGTGGCAGTGCTTCTTCCGCCCGGCTCGGGGCAGCGAGTGCGCGAAATCCTTGCGTGGCCGTCCGGGCCGCAGGTGACGACCCTGTATGCGGCTGTCGATACGGGCGATGACTCGTACTGCTTCGATGAAGCCGCGCTCTCTACGATTCCGGCAACGGACATACTCACACAAATCTGAATATAGCTATGAATCCTATACTTGAATCGGCCTACAGGGCCTGGGAGAAGGCTTCGGGGCTGCGTGCCCGTCGCGACCGCTACAAGCGCTATACTTACGGCGACCAGTGGGGCGACATTATGCCTGACAATAAGGGCCGCCTCCGACGCGAGGAGGAACTGATACGTCTTAGTGGCTCGAAGCCTCTGACAAACAATATGATACGCCAGCTGGTGAAGTCGGTGGTCGGGCGCTACCGCGTGCTGAGTGCCGAGCAGGGGCGCTATACCAAGGGGGCGATGGCTGAGATTGCGAGGCGCAACAGTCTTGCTGAACTTGACAGCCGGATGCTCGAGGAGTTTCTCATATCGGGCTGCGCCATACAGCGAATCACTGACGAACGGCGGTGGGACGGCTGCGGTATATGGATTGACAACGTCGACCCTCGGCGGTTCTTCGTGAATGCGTTCAGTGATCCGCGCGGATGGGACATAGATATGGCCGGAATGCTCCATGACATGTCGATGCCCGAGATAATCAACCGCTTCGCCGGCGACTCGCCCCGCCGTGCGGCCGAGCTTCAGGACTTGTACAGCGGCCTGGATATGACGGGTGCCCTTCAGTCGGCCGCGCTCGGGGCCTCGGCTGACGGCGACAGTTTTTTCTGTTCGGCCGAAGCGTCGCGCTATCGTGTGATAGAGGTGTGGACACTTGACTGTCGAGACAATGAGGATGTGTCGCGTGCGTCGAAGCGCTTTGTGTGGCACTGCCGCTATCTGGCTCCTGACGGGACGGTGCTGTCGGAGTACGATTCGCCTTACGGGCACGGGGCGCATCCGTTCGTGGTGAAGTTCTATCCGCTGACTGACGGTGAGGTGCATCCGTTCGTAGAGGATGTCATCGACCAGCAGCGTCACATCAATCGTCTGATAGTGATGATGGACCGCATGCTGGCCACAGCCGCCAAGGGAGTGCTGCTGTATCCGATGGACCAGATGGTCGAAGGTTTCTCCTGGGATGATATAACGTCGGTATGGGCCCGGACCGACGGAGTTATACCGGTGTCGGGGCGCGGCGAGCATCTTCCGCAGCAGGTGGTGACCAATACGTCGGATACGGGCGCGTACCAGTTGCTCCAGTTGCAGCTGAAGCTCTTCGATGATATTTCGGGAGTAGGTGCGGCGCTGCTCGGAAGGTCGGATGTCAGTGCGCGTGGCGCTGACATGCTCGACAGTCAGATACGCATGGCTTCGATAGCGCTGACCGATATCTACGATACGTTCGGGTCGTTCGTGGATGCGAGAGATGTCAAGGCGCTGGGGAAGGTCAGTCCTTCATCTTATACGCGGCGGCGTAGGCCCGCATCTGCTTGACCATGGCTACAAGGCCATTGCTGCGTGTGGGGGAGAGATGCTCGGCCAGGCCGATTTCTTTGATGAAGTTGAGGTCAGCGCCGAGTATCTCGTCGGGAGTGTGGTCAGAGAGCACGTCGACGAGCATTGATATGATGCCTTTGACTATGATTGCGTCGGAGTCGGCGCGGTAGTGTATCCGGCCGTTTTCATCAAGGGTTGCGTCGAGCCATACACGGCTTTGGCATCCTTCGATGAGGCGGTCGGGTGTTTTTAGTGAGTCGGGTAGCGGTTCGAGCGCGTTTCCCATGTCGATGATCATGGCATATCGGTCCATCCAGTCGTCGACTTCCGAGAATTCGTCGATGATGTCCCGTTCTTTGTCCTGTATGCTTGCGTCGGTCATTTTTTCAGAAAGGTTTTTCGTTGTAAGCCACATTTAGAACTGTCTGCCCTACGGCTTCGAGCACTTCGGGGTCGATGTGCTCCAGGTCGTCGTCATGAGTGTGCCATGTGGGCGGGAATGATGAAGTGGCGACGTTGTTGAGCTCTATGATGTCGGTGGTGGGTATTCCGGCACGGGTGAGGACTACGTGGTCGTCGATGATGATGCCGCCGATGCTGTTGACGAACATGTCGCCGTATCCGAGTCGTTTGGCCTCGCTCCACACCTTTAGGGTGGGGGTGGGGGCGTTCTGATGCGCGAATGCTTCGTAGTGGAAGCGTGCGTCGCGTCCTCCGACCATGTCGAGCAGTATGCCGTATACGGGAAGGTTGCCCGTGGTGTACGGTATCCGGTCTTTGGCCCAGTGCTGAGAGCCGAGGCACCATGTATCGTTGTGGTTCTCGAATCCTCCGCTGTGTCCGTAGTCCTCGGCGTCGAAGAATATCAAATCGACGCCTGCCGCGGGCATCCGGGCGGCAAGGTTGCGGGCTATCTCGAGGAGGACGGCCACACCGCTTGCGCCGTCGTTGGCTCCCGGTATGGGCTTGTCGCGGTCTGCGGCATTGTCGTCCTGGTCGGCCCACGGGCGTGTATCCCAGTGTGCGGCCAGAAGGATGCGGCGGATATTGGTGCGGTTATATTGGGCTATGATGTTGCTGATAGGGAGAATGTCGCCGTTATATGCCTTGACTGTGGCGTCCTGCACGATGACAGTGTCGGCATTGTATGCATTGAGACGGTCGACTATGTATTGGCGGCAGTCGGCATGGCCTTTTGAGCCGGGGACCCGGGGGCCGAAGGCGACCTGGGCTGCGACATGTGCGTAGGCACTGTCGCCGCTGAAACTACCGGAACGCACACCCGTGGGTGCTGACTTGGCTTTGGCTGAAGAATCCTGAGTAGAACTTTTGCATCCTTCAGTGGCGAGGAGCGAAGCCAGAAAGCAAGCAGCAAGAAATTTCCATTTTCCCATGGTGATAGTAAGCTATTATTAATATGGTGCAAAGTTACAAAAAAGCTACAAACCTGCAAAATAATTGTGAAGGAATTTGCCGTACACCGAGTCCTCCGCCACTTCCGGCTGGCAGATGGCTGTCGCATCAGATTTCCTGATGGGTGTCAAATCTACACTATCGCTTAAAAAGAGGCTGAATCGGAACAAAAAGTCAGGCAGTGGTGTCCGTAACTGTCACTTTGTCCCTGTGTTAGTGTGCAAGATGTAAGCCGGAGTAACTCGTTTCGTTGATTGCAAAGTGTCAGATTGAGCAATAAAAATGTTAAATATTTGCTTTTGGGCGTAAAAAAGTGCGAAAATTCAAAAAAATTGTATTACCTTTGCTTCACTAAACATATGCGTGCTGTTGCTCCATTGCATATGACAGGTATAAATTTCTGAAAATCAATCAATATTATGTCTAATTAAAAAAGTATGAAAAAGCTGTTTTTATTACTTTTGACAGTGCTTGCCATAGGCTTATGTGCGTCGGCTCAGACGCGCACAGTCAACGGTACTGTCGTAGACGCCCAGTCTAAGGAAGAGCTGATCGGTGTTTCGGTCAGCGCGGGCCCGGGTATCGCCGTAGCAACTGATATAGACGGCAAGTTCAGTCTTAAGGTTCCGACGACGGCCAAGACCCTTACAGTGTCGTATGTCGGCTATCAGACTGCTACTGTCGACATCACTCCCGGTGACATGCTCATCGAACTCCATTCTGACAATGAGCTTCTTGGTGAAGTTCTTGTCGTGGCATACGGTAAGCAGTCCAAGTCATCGTTCACCGGTTCTGCCGCGACTGTGAGCTCGGCGTCAATCGAGAAGACGCAAGTGACCAACGCCCTTGACGCTCTCTCGGGCAAGGTGGCCGGTCTCCAGCTTTCGAACGCCTCCGGCGATCCCGGCGGCAACACTCCCACCATCCGCATCCGCGGTTTCTCGTCGCTCATGGCTGACAATGCGCCTCTCGTTATCGTGGACGGTTCGCCTTACTCCGGCGACATATCCTCGCTGAACACCAACGACATCGAGTCGATGACGGTGCTCAAGGATGCCGCTTCGAATGCTCTCTACGGTGCTCGTGGCGCCAATGGTGTCATCCTTATCACCACCAAGCGTGCCAAACTCGGCGAAGCTACTGTGGCAGTAGATGCCAAGTGG
>CAMWZB010000067.1 GCA_947178655.1 uncultured Porphyromonadaceae bacterium | reverse complement strand
CGTGCTCTCCTGTCACCGAGTGAGCCGTGTTGACATGATGATTGACGCCAAGACTCGCAACATCTACGTGAACGAAATCAACACCATCCCCGGCTCGCTCTCATTCTATCTGTGGGAAGCAGCCGGCGTTAGCTTCAGCGAGCTCATGGAGCGTCTGGTGCGTCTGGCCCTCAATCGCAAGCGCGACCAGGCATCGAAGACCGTGAGCTACGACAGCAACATATTCGCACTCGAAGGCGGCCTCAAGGGGGCCAAAGGCGCCAAGGGCGGAGTGAAGTAAACCTAAGCGGCATGACCATCGGCGAAGTCATCGACTATGGGATGACGTTTCCGCATGTGACCAGACGCAGTCCATACGGTCCTGATACTCTTGTGCTCGAAATCGGCGGCAAGCACTTCTGCCTGTTTGACCTTTCGGGGCAGTGGGAGTTCTATAATATCAAGGTAGATCCGGACTACTCTGTGGAGCTGCGCGACAGCTATGGCTCGATACGTCCGGGATTCCACATGAACAAGAAGCACTGGGTGTCGGTCGACTTCCACGGAGACGTGCCCGATTCGTTTCACCGCTCGCTGCTGCGCCATGCCTATGACGTGACTAAGCGCGGACTGCCTAAAAAAGTGCAGGCTGCGCTCTCTGCCGACGAAACTCTATAATCAATCATATCTGACGATGAACACCAACGACTGCTGTCCCGTAGTTCTGCCTGACTGGGCGATGGGGATGAACTGTGCCGTGACTGTCTGTGATGCCGACGGCACGATAATATACATGAACGAGCGCTCACGCGAGACTTTCGCCGCACGCGGTGGCGCCGCTCTGATAGGTCGGTCCCTGATTCCATACCACAACGAACGGTCTCAGTCCATCATACGCCACATGCTCGCCACGGGCGAGTCGAACTGCTACACTATCGAGAAGCATGGTGTGCGCAAGATGATATACCAGACACCGTGGCGCGACGTCTCCGGCGCAGTTGCCGGTCTGGTTGAAATCTCGATGGTCATTCCCGAAGAGATGCCCCACTATGTGAGGGATTGAGGTTTGTCACTTCGGCGGCGCTACAGTCCATAAGCTGATAATCGAATAACGACCTTTAACCCTTTCGAAACTTGAATCAATAAATAAAATCCGCAAGTGTTGATGCTCAGACACTTGCGGATTTTAGTCGTATCCCCGTGGGGAGTCGAACCCCAATCGTTGGAACCGGAATCCAATATTCTATCCATTGAACTACGGAGACTTTTGCCGAATGCGTTCGCAAAATTAATTATTTTTTCGTAGTTTTGCAAAAGAAAAAGCAGAAAGATGAAGGTAAAAATCAACGAAACATGGCAAGAAGCCCTCAATCAACAGTTTGAGGCTCCTTATTTCAGGTCGCTTGCCGAATATGTGCGCAGCCGGTACGCAGCGACGCAAGTCTATCCGGCACCGGGACGTATCTTCGCGGCTTTCGATGCCTGCCCGTTCGACAAGGTGAAGGTGGTCATCATCGGTCAGGACCCCTATCACGGACCGGGGCAGGCCAATGGTCTGTGCTTCTCGGTGAATCCCGGCGTGGCCATACCTCCGTCGCTGCTCAATATCTACAAGGAGATGGCCGCCGACGTAGGCGGCTCCGTCCCTCAGTCGGGCGACCTTGAGTATCTGGCCCGTCAGGGCGTGCTGCTGCTCAACGCCACTCTCACAGTCGAGGCGCATCAGGCAGGGTCGCATCAGGGCAAAGGGTGGGAGCAGTTTACTGATGCAGTCATTGACGCAGTCAACCGCGGCCGCGAGCACGTGGTGTTCCTGCTCTGGGGCTCATATGCCATCCGCAAGGGTGCTCTTATCGACCGCAGCCGCCATCTTGTACTCACGTCGCCGCATCCGTCGCCTCTGTCAGCGCACCGCGGATTCTTCGGCAACCGTCATTTCAGTCAGGCCAACAGCTATCTCGAAGCCAATGGCATAAGTCCCGTGCGATGGCTTCCGTGTTAAGACATATTCTCATATTCGCAGCTGTCATAGCTGTCTTTGGTGTTGCCGGAGCGCAGAGGCCTGCCGACACGATGACCGGAGTCTTCGACGAGCGCATACGCTCGCTGCAGGTGCACCTCGACGGCGACCCGTTCGGGGCACCCGTGACAGTGCTGAATACCGACGACCGCATCAGCATATCGTTCGACCATCTCGCCGACGACCGTGAGTACTTCCGCTATTCGCTTCAGCACTGCACCGCCGGCTGGCAGCCTGACGGCCTTGTTGACAGCGAATTTCTCGACGGATTCAACGAAGGGACAATAGATGTGTACGATTTCTCCCGGGCCACTCTTGTGCCGTATGTACACTACACGCTGACCATTCCGAACGAGCAGGTCAGGCCGACCATATCGGGCAATTATCTGCTGAAGATATACCGCGAGGATGATCCTGACACGACATTGCTCCAGTGCCGTTTCATGGTGTGCGAGGCTACGGCGCCGGTCGATGTGCGAGTGGCGGCACAGACCGACATAGACTATAATGAAGCACATCAGCAGCTCACCATCGTGGTGGATACGGAGCGTGCGGAGGTTGAGGACCCGTTCAACGACCTTTTCGTGGTGGCCGGTCAGAACGGACGGCTTGACAGCGAAACGTCGCTGCGCCATCCTCTTCGAGCCTCCGGCGCACGTGTGATATATGAGCATCAGCAGCCGCTGATATTCGAGGCCGGTAATGAATACCGCCGCTTCGAAGTGATCAACGAGCAGTATCCGGGCATGGGAGTTGAGGCTATCGAATACTACAACCCGTACTACCACTATACGCTCTACACTGACGAGCCACGCTCCGATGACTCGTACACCTACGACCGTACGCAGCATGGCCGTTACTTTATCCGTCAGTATGACTCTGACCAAAGTGATACTGATGCCGACTACGGAGTGGTGCATTTCACTCTCGACATGCCCGAGATGCCCGGAGCGATGATATTCATCGACGGCGACATGGTGCAGCGTCGGTTCGACGACAATTCGCGGATGATATACAATCATGCTTCGGGCCGCTACGAGAGGGCGCTGCTTCTCAAGCAGGGCGCCTACAACTACCAGTATCTGGTGGTGCCTCCGGGCGCGCGCCGCGGCTATACGGCGCAGGTGGAGGGAGATAAATATCAGACAGACAACGAGTACACAGTGCGTGTGTACCACCGCCGGCGTGGCGAGCGCTATGACCGCCTGATAGGCTACGGGTCGGCAACATCAAACCAATGACCACATAACAGACATGATACAGATACATGATACACTTGTGAGCCTCGACCTTGTCGAGCGATTCTTCTGCTGCGATCTTGACGACTGCAAGGGTGCGTGCTGTCTCGACGGCGATGCCGGAGCTCCTCTCGAACCCGGCGAGGCCGATACTCTGCGCCGCATCCTTCCCGAGATATGGGACGATCTGCTACCTGCCGCCCGTCGTGAAATAGAGGCCAATGGTGTGAGCTACACCGACGAGGAGGGCGATGAGGTGACTTCGCTTGTCGAAGGCGGCAACTGTGTGTTCTCCACACTGGACGAGAACGGCGGGTGGATATGTGCTATCGAGCGTGCGTTCCGTCAGGGCCGTATCGACTACTATAAGCCGATATCGTGCCACCTCTATCCGGTGCGTCTGAAGAGATTCGATACATTCACGGCGGTGAACTATCATCGCTGGAAGATATGCAAGGGCGCCGAGGTGCTGGGCCGGGCCAAAGGCATCAGGGCTTATCAGTTCCTCGAAGGTCCCCTCCGCCGTCGTTTCGGCGACGAGTGGTACGAAGAGCTGAAACTGACGTGCGAGGAGTATCTGCGGCAGTACGGAGGGGATAATGCCATAGACTGACAGGTCCTGATTCGGAATTTCCGAACCGGCGGCTGTAACGATGGTTAATTTCAGTATAATCTTTTGCTCAGGCAGAAAATTTTGCTAATTTTGCAGCATATACTATTACAGATGTGAATATATGGAAACCACAGCTATCAATATGAGTCTTGTGTCGGTGCGCGAAATCGAAGGAGCGACAGCCATCAACCATCGAGCGCTCCGTCGTCTTGGCCATACGCCGGTGTCGGTCGATCTGAATGTGCGTGCCGTTCCTGATGTCGAACATTCGTTACTGAGTCTTATCGTGTCGTGTTCGTATCTGGCTGTGATAGGGCTGATACGTACTCGAGTTCTGTCATGCTCGGTGGTTGCCAATTTCGAGATACCCGGTATGGCCGAAATTATGGCGGTACAGGGCGAGGAGGTGATAGTGCAGGGCAAGGTCATGAGCACTATGCTCGGCATCGCCGTAGGCTCGCTTCGCGGTGTGATAGCCGTGCGCACGGCCGGTACGCCGCTGCGGTTCAGGCCTCTGCCCATCATCGACCTGAATGCATTGATGTACAGGCTTCAGTTCGGGTCGGTGTCGCGATGAATGTCGATGGCTGCTTTCCCGGCTGAAGAGCTGGCATGCCGTGGTGAATATATATTTGCCCGAACGCATATTTTTCGCTAATTTTGGCGTATGAAATTACAAGGAACGATAATCCGTAATACCGGTGCGCACTATGTGGCGCGCACCGCAGACGGCACCGAGATACGTTGTCTGGCCAAGGGCAACTTCCGCATCAAGGGCATCCGCACCACCAATCCTGTGGCCGTGGGCGACATTGTGGAACTTTCGGAGCCCGGTGCTGACGGGACAGCCTACATCACTGCGGTGATGCCCCGACGCAACTATATCATACGGCGTGCGAGCAATCTGTCGAAGGCAGCCCAGATCATAGCCTCCAATATCGACTGCGCCGCTCTTGTGGCCACACTGGCGCATCCGGTGACGTCGCTGACGTTCATCGACCGCTTTCTGGCCACTGCCGAGGCATACAATGTGCCCGGAATGCTGATAATCAACAAGACAGACCTTCTTGATACGCCTGAGGACAAGGAGTTTCTCGATGCGTTCATCTATCTGTACCGCTCCATAGGGTATACTGCAGTGGCCGTGTCAGCCGAAACCGGGGCCGGCCTTGACGAACTCGCGAAGATGCTTTCGGGCAAGGTGACGCTCCTTTCGGGCAATTCGGGTGTGGGCAAGTCGACTCTAATCAATGCGCTGATTCCGGGCGTTCAGGCCAGGACTGCGGAGATTTCGCAGATTCACAATACCGGCATGCACACGACAACCTTCTCGGAAATGTACGACCTTCCGTCCGGAGGCGTGCTCATAGATACTCCGGGAGTGCGGGGGTTCGGCGTGTTCGATTTCAAGCATGACGAGGTAGGGCACTATTTCCCGGAGATATTCAAGGTCTCGTCGAAGTGCCGTTTCGGTAATTGTACCCATACGCACGAGCCCGGATGTGCTGTCCTCGAGGCTCTTGAGAACAATCAGATATCACAGTCGCGGTACAGTTCGTACCTCAGTATTCTTGAGGAGACTGAGGAAACTGATGACAAGTACCGCAAGGGTTACTAACTCAAGTTTAGCAAGTTCTTACGGACTTGGAAACTTGAAGTTTATGAGTTTATGAGTTGTCTCTCCGTAACTGCCGATAACCGTATAACCTTTAACCGTTTCGCAAGTGTAACTTGTGAAACTTGAATTATTAATACTATATTTGACACATGGAAGGTACAGAATTACGTCTTATCGCCGATGCTCTCGAGCGCGTGCTTCGCGACGAGGAGCTGTCAGCCGATACGCTGTATGCTCTTACTGAAATCGATACACCGGCGGGCAAAGAGGCTCTGCTGGAAGCAGCCGCAGAGATTACGCGTCAGAAGGCGTCAAAGACTTTCGACTATTGCTCTATAATCAATGCCCGTTCGGGCCGCTGTCCCGAGAATTGCCGCTGGTGCGCGCAGTCGGCACACTACAGCACGGGCTGCGATGTGACCGATGTGGTCAGCGACGAGCAGGCAATCGAGGTGTCGCGGTACAATGCCGAGCGTGGAGTAGGGCGATTCTCTCTCGTGACCAGCGGACGGTATCTGCGAGGGCAGGAGCTGGACGATGTGTGCCGGGTGTGTGGCGAAATCAGCCGGGAGGGCCGTATCAGCACGTGTGCGTCGCTGGGTCTGCTCAGCGCCGATGCTCTTCAGAAGCTGTGGGATTCGGGCGTGCACCGCTATCACTGCAATCTTGAGACGGCGCCGTCGTTCTTCCCGTCGCTGTGTACGACAC
>CAMWZB010000066.1 GCA_947178655.1 uncultured Porphyromonadaceae bacterium | reverse complement strand
CTCATATACATGAGCGACACCGGAGAGGATTTCGTCAATATCAAGGATGACATAGAGTTCGACATCGTCAGCGCGCTCACGGCCGACGAACGCCGCCAGCTCGGCGTCGGCGACATGGCATCGCTGTCTACGCCTCTGAGCGCCGTCACCGGGCTCGGCCTTCTGACAGTCTATGACCGCAATAAAAATGTGCAGGCCAAACCGGAGCGCCTCTACGTGGACAGCTACTATAATGAGTATCACAAGCCGCGAGTGCTGATGACACAGAAAGTCATGGACACCGGCAAGGCTTGGCGCTTCAACCGCTTCAGGCATCCCGCGATGCCCGACAAACTATTCTATGTTCAGGGCATCAGCCGCAATCTTATCGAGGGCTACGCCGAATTAACGATAAAGGAGGTATGGAATGATTGATATAAAACTGATTCGCAAACCCCGGGCAGCAGCCGCAGCACCGTCCCCGGGCATCGTGCGCGGCTATAGCGGTAACGCCGCCTCCACGCTTCCCGAAGGCATGGCCGACGCCGTGGCGTCGCTGCTCGACTTCCGTGCGGCTCTGACAGGGCTGCTCGTGCCGTGCGACAGCGCCGGCGCGGACCTTCCATGGGCCCAGGCCGCGCAGAGCGATGGCAGCGGCGGCATCAAAGGCAAGATGGTCAAGGCCAAAGTGCCATTCTTCTCGGTGGCCGACGTGGCTGCCTACGGGCGTGGCACCTCCGGCGGAAGTTCGGGCGGAAGTTTCGACCCGGGCATCCTGACATCGTACCTCACCAAAGACGATGCCGCTGCCCTCTATCAGCCTAAAGGCAGCTACGCCGCTGCCGTGCACGTCCATCGCTTCGACTCGCTGACGGGCCTGCCCGACACCCTCGCCGGATACGGCATCACCGACGGCGTGAATGCGATAGAATGGACCGGAAGCGGCAACGCCGTGACCGCGGCAAGCATAAGCGGCCACAGACTCGTCCTCACCAGAGGAGAGGTCCTCACCGCCGTCACAAAGGAGATGGTCGAGGACGTGCTCACGGGCGACATCTCGACCCACCACCATACACAGTATCTGACCGCATTCTCCAATCTGCAGTGGCGCCGGATCACCGGCAAGCCCACGACCCTCGCCGGATACGGCATCACTGACGCACTGCCGGCCACAGGGACTGCCGCTGCTGCCGCCAAGCTCGCCGCGCCGCGCTCGATATGGGGCAAGGCCTTCGACGGCACTGCCGACATCTCCGGCCACATGACCGCCGTCGGGAATATCGGCACGCCCGACGTCCCCGCCGGACAGATATACTCCAACGGCGGATTCCGCTCGATGGGAAACGCCGGATGGACATCGGAGACCCACGGCGGCGGATGGCATATGACTGACTCAACATGGATACGCGCATGGATGAAGCCCGTGCGCATCGAGAACTTCACCGGCATAGGGCGCAACGGATTCGCCGTCGGGCTTAAGATTCAGAACGGTGCCTACAACGCCGGCATGGAGCTCACGGCCGCCACTACGACTCTCGGACTCGGCGCCCACGAGAACGGCTCGGTATACTTCTGGCACTCCAAGACGCGCCCCGATGTGCCCGATGACAAGCAGTATATACTGTGGTTCGACGGCACGGCGTGGCACAGCCCGTTCGGCATGCGCGTGGCACGGCTCTACCTCGACAGCGACCGTAAGGTCTTCATCAGCTATGACGCCGAGCACGACGTCATCGTCTGCAACCGCACCATCGTATCCTCCGGAAACGTGGCGGCATATTCATCAGCAACCTGAACCACCTCAAGGAAAATGGCACACACAGACAGTTCCATCACACGCCCCGTCGGGGTCAACGATGTGCAGGCAGTGCTCGGCACCGACGCGTCCGACATCTTCACCCTGTGCACCCATCCCGATATCGACATATGGAGCCGCTTCAAGCCCATACGCGTGCTCGATCCGCGCACGGTGCTCACCGAGGGCCGCAACTACCGGGGCTCCGACGGTCAGTGCGGCATCGAGGTCCCGCGCTACACCGACCTGGCGCAGGCAGTGGCCCTCGGCATATGGCCCGACTACCGCCATCTGTGCGCCCCTGACGAGCAGCCGACCGGGCCGGGCGGTGAGCTCGTGGGCTACGGATATCCGGCATGCCTGGGCCACTTCGACGGATACAGGCATGACGCCCGATGCCCGGTGGCAAATTTTCATATGTCGGAGAACATCGTCAAGAACTATCAGTTCTCCTGCGACCTTGTCTCCGGACTCACCACACAGGACGTGGTCGACATCAACGGCACAGACCCCGCGCCGCCGGGCTCGCTCAAACTCAATGAGATAGCCGTCGCCGACAGCGCGGGCCGGCCTCGACCGCTCAGCGAGTGGTACTTCGGCGTAGTGCTGTCGGCCTTCGGCACGTCGCTGAGTCAGCGCGACCTGCTCTACGCCCGTACGGCTCCGCAGCCCGGTGTGCACTCCTTCAACGGCTCCGTGTATGACATCCTGGACAAAGACCGCACAGTCCGCGCCACGCCGTTCTTCTCCGACGAGCCGGTGAGCTTCAATTATCTCGGGGCCTCGCTTGACGGCTCCATCCTCAATCCGCCCCGGACGTTCAAAGGAGTATTCGTCCTGCCGCCGAACTGCGGACACCAGGACGTGAAGCTCAATCCGTCCACCGGAAGCGGCGGCGGAAGCACCCCGGGAGAAATCGCCGGAGAAGTGGTCATCACCGTCACAGGCAAAGAGCGGCGCACTCAGCTCGCCGGCGGTCGGCTCGGCCCGTTCGAGGGCATCGACTATACAGTGGCCATAACATCGCACGGAGCCGCCTTCACCATGACCGAAGGCACACTTCAGATGAAGAACGCCACTACAGGAGCAGCCATTCCCTCTGTACAGATTGCCTACGGACGGCAGACCGTCGCCGCAGGCTCGCGCTGGTCGTCGTCAGGATTCATCGCCCGTGATTCTTCAGCAGGCATCTCCGAGACCGGCACCTACAGCCTGACATTCACCGTGAACCGCAGCATCGTGAAGACGTGTACCGTACTCAAGAAATCATCAGTATAGACTCAACAGACTATGGAAAATCTGAAAATCACAAAAGTTTACGCCACAGAGGTGCAGGCCGACAACAGCCTTGACGCCGGCCGCGCATACGACATATCGGCGCGGGTCAGCATCGACGCCAACGGGCCCTCGGGCATCAGCGGCGAAGTACGCACAGCCGACACCCGCACATCGGTGGCTTCGTTCAGCATCTACGGCATCGGCAACAAGAACATCACCTTCAGCGGCGGCGCCGACGCCGACGAGCCGGCCGTCCTCGCCGCCGTCAACCGTTTCATCGCACAGTGCTCCGCACTTAACCTCCAAAACGCATCATTATGACTTACAACCAGCTCTACTACAGACTCTGCCTCCTCAACACCGCACGGACCCTCCCCGGACTCGGTGCGCGCGCCCTTGTCGAAATAATCGCCCTCCGTGCCGCCTCCGCGCCGGCCGTGGCCGACTTCGAGGCCACTCGCCAAAGCATAGCCGCCGACACCACCGCCGACCCCGACACCCGCGACAGAGCCATAGCCGTGGCCGCCGAAGCCGAGTGCACGGCGCCCTGGCGCGGACTCAGCCCCGAAGCATTCGCGCAGCTCGCCGAAGCAGCAGTCGCCGCCGACGGGCAGGCACTCATACTCCCCGGCATCGAGAGCCCTGTCTCCGCCGCCGACTGGCTTGAGGCTGCCTACGCCTGTCTGACGCAGGAAGGAGGCGCGGCATAGCCATCGGCCGCACATGCGCAGCACCCGTTTTTTTTATCCACCTCATAACTGATATCCCGAAATGAAAAAAGTCAACTACCGCTCTGACTTCGACTTCCTCTTCGCACTCTCCGGCATCGGCGGCACAGACACAGGCTTCCCTGAGTTCGACTGGACTCTCGAGCTGTGGGCCGGGACCGCCCGAGCGCGCAGCGTCACCGTATCCTGCATAGGAGGCGAATGCACCAACTGCTTCAACGACGACGGCCGCATCCACGTCGTCCTGAAAGACCACGGACTCGCCCCGGGCCCGCTCCGCGGCGTCTTTACCGCCCGACTGTCTGACGCCATATATCCCGACGGCATCCGCAAAGAAGTCACGCCCGACCGTCTCGGCATAGAGCTCACCACCTGCAAAGGCGACACCGGAGACCTCGATGCCGCCATCGTCCTCCCCGTCGTTATCCGCAAGGAGAAAGAAAAACGAAAGACCCACACCGGCCCGAAGATACTGTCGCGGAGAACCATGACGATGAACTCGCACCCCGAATATGCTTACAGGGTGACGAATTATGCCAATTTTGGCTACGCCGTGAGATTCGACTTTCCGACCAAGAACGATGAAGACTATATCGTCGATTCAGACACGCTCACACACCTCGTGTCGTGGCTTAAGGAGAATCTTCGAAAACCAGGGCTTGCCGGTAATCGCATCGAATTGAATTTTGAACGCGGCCAATCCGTAACAGGAATCAACCAGGATTTCCCCGACTACGATCCGGCGACAAATACGCTGACAGTACGCCGTCGGGGCAACTATGACCCCAGCGTAAGAATGCACGTGTTCTGCGATGCTTTAAAGGAGGGTGACTTCGCCTATCTCCGAGAAGACGGGCGCATAGGAATCACGCAAGACGTTATTATACCTCGGCACAAAATATGGCCTACTTACATAGTCGGGCTGCTTTGGGAGTCTGAGCACGATTACATAATCGTTACCGACAAAGGCGCGTATAGACATCCAGTGGGCTACTCGCGCAGGCGCGATACAGTATACGGCATGCCGCGTACATGGCGCTTCGATGTGCAGTGGTATCATGTAAGCCACATGGCTTACGGCAGAGACGACCGTAACGGCAAAGGCAGGCATCGCAGGGTACGCTGGTGCCCGAGACCGAAACAAAACGGAGGCATCATGCGTGTCAGGATTGCCGCTCATGACGGACTGCCTGCCGGCCCCTGGCAGTATTTCAGACATTTAAGTATAGCCCGAAATGAGGAATTTGTCAAGCTCGGATAAAAAAAGAAACCGCAACGTGTCGGCCTTCGACTCGCATGGGGGCGCTCGGTAACAGATAGCAATGCAGTTTCTGACACAAAATTACAAAAACTCAACTGAAAAACAAAATATTAGCGAAGAAAAAATGCAATGGACCTCACAGAAATACTCACCATAATAGGCGGTATCGGCGGCATACAGGGCCTCATCGAGCTAATCAAGTGGTGGCGTGGCCGCAAAGTACATGACCGCCAGGACGTAGCCGACGTAGTAGCCGTCGAGAACGAGAACGAACGCAAGCAAGTCAGCTGGCTGGAGGCGCGATTAGCCGAGCGCGACAAAAAGATTGACGCCATCTATGCCGAGCTTCGCACCGAGCAGGCCGCCCGGCTCGAGGAAGTACACCGCCGCCATGAAGTCGAACTCGCGTTAAAGGAGGCCGAAGTAAAGAAGTGTCACAAGCGAGGCTGTACCGACCGAATACCGCCAAGCGATTATTAACTTAAAATTTAATCTGAATATGAAATACTTTAGTTATCAAGAGTTGGAGCGTAGCGATACCGCTACTCGGTATGCCATAGATAACAATATACCCACCAATCTAAAAAACAATGTAGCAGCACTTGTCGACAACGTTCTCGACCCCTTGCGCGAAGCATGGGGGCGTCCCCTGATAGTATCAAGCGGCTATCGTTGCCCGGCGCTCAATAAGGCTGTCGGAGGCTCAGACACATCACACCACCTACTCGGAATGGCAGCAGATATCACAACGGGCAATAAGACCGACAACCGCAAACTATTTCAGATGATTATAGACTTGAAGTTGCCGTTTACTCAGCTTATCGACGAGAAAGATTTCAGCTGGGTACACGTAAGCTACGATCCTCGCAATCTAAAACACCAAATATTGAGACTATGAAAGTTATAGCATTATTTACCATAGCTCTTGGTATGTTGCTATCTTCATGCCGAACGCACAATACCGTCACCTCGTCCGACCTCAACGCCGCCCAGTCGTATGTCGATACGACAAAGACCGTAGCCGACACAGCCGGACGGAAGCAGACCGATATCGACACCACCAAAAACCGTGTAGCCTATGAGGGTGTCGGCGTTATCGAGTTTGTCGAGGGCGGCGGCAAAGTCAATATCGCCCCGGACGGTAAAGTTACATTAGAGGGTGTAAAGAATATCAAGGGCCAGCACAAAGGTAGCGTCGCACAGGACAAA
>CAMWZB010000065.1 GCA_947178655.1 uncultured Porphyromonadaceae bacterium | reverse complement strand
ATATAGCAGGTTAAGCGGAAGCGGACTCCCGGCGTAATCTTTCTGTCATTCTTTACGGATAGAGCCGCGTCGCCTGAGCCCTTGCGGCAGAGCCAGCAGCGTCGGCGGCAGCAGAATGAGCAGAGTCCACCAAGGACCGAGCAGGCAGTAGCCTGTCAGGGTGAGAGCTCCGGTCAGGCAGCAGAGGAGCAGAAGCCTGACGATGCCGGGGCGCAGGCGCAGTCCGTAGTGGAAGCGGTACACTGCATACACTATGCCGAAATAGACCGCGTACCACGCCACATATCCGATGCCCAGCCCCGTGAAGCCCCATGCCGAGTACAGCGGAATGTACAGTGCGAGATATGTCACGGCACTCGCTGTTTCGGTCAGGATGTACAGACGGCCGTCGCCGCGTGCCAGTATGGCGTAGGCTATGCACCACGAGGCAGCACGGAAAAACACTCCTGTCGCACCGATGAACACGAACGGAAGCGCGGCATCGAATTTCGACGAGTACAGGATGTTGAGTATCAGATGGCTCATGCACACAAACGCCACTACGACGGGCATCAGCACCCACAGCGCTATCTTGATTTCGTGCGACACTATGACCTCCATGCGCCGCAGATGCTGAGCTGACGCCGATAGCCGGGGATAGTACTCCATGGCTATCGAGGTGAATATCATGCCCACATATGTGTTCACCAGGGTGAAACCGGCCTGATAGATGCCCACAGTGTCGCCCGAATAGCAGCGGTTGAGGTAGATGACGAACACATTCGACGCCAGCAGCGTCACAAATGTGCTGACGGTCATGTAGAAGCCGAGTGACAGCATCCCCCGGCCTTTGCGCCATGCCTGACGCATGCTGACACGCACTGCCGGAATGTCGCGGTCTCGGTAGAAGTACGTTATGGCATATGCCATGATGGCGCCTCCGGCCAGCAGCGGCACTACGCCGTCGAGTCTGAAGACGCAGAACATCGGCACGGCGAGCACGAACACGGCAACCGCAGTCCATGTCGTCGTCGACGCGAGGTCGCGGAAACGCTCGTAGGCGCGCATGATGGACAGCCGGGCGTTGCACAGCGACTGCGACAGCACCATCACGGACAGCACCGCGAAGGCCCACCAGTGGCTGTAGTCGCCGAAGGCCCAGAGACTTATCAGAGGAGAGAACAGTATTGCAGCTCCCATGCCGGCCAGTCCGGTCAGCCACTGGAGTTTCTTGACCACGGCCACGGTCTCCGGGCCGTGAGGCGTGTCGCGGTTCTGCGAGAGGTCGCGCACGGCGCTCTGCTGGAGTCCTATCTGCGCAGTGTTCGAAAGGAGTTCCATGGTCGAGTTGTAGATGGTGATGAGTCCGACTCCGACGGGCCCTATCCACAGGGCTGCCAGTTTGGTGCGAACCACCGAGCAGAGGATTGTGATCATCTGCACACTGCCGAATATTCCCAGGGCCTTGAGGACTTTAGCGGTAGTCGTCGATGTAGTCATGGTCAGCGCAGCCACTCGGCCGGATTGAGTTTGTCTTTTTCGTGACGGACTTCGAAGTGCAGACGTGTGCGGTTGCCGTCGGCCGGGTCGGAGTAAATTCGTCCCAGAGCCTGACCCTGCGACACGGTCTGACCTTTGTGCACGTTCAGGTCGGATATTCCGGCATAGACAGTGAGGTATTCGCCGTGTCGCACCAGCACCACGTTGTTGTAGCCGTCCATCACGATGACCATCGACACCACGCCCGGATATACGGCCACAGCCGATGCTCCGGCGGTCGTCTCGATGTCGATGCCGTTGTTCTGCACCTCCACTTTGGAGAGTTGGCGGTGGGTGTGTCGTCCGAAGTCCGATACTATCACTGCCGGACCGCTCACCGGCATCGGGAGACGGCCTTTGGCCGAAACGAAGTCGCCGCTTACGGGCTCTTTCGCGGGTTTTGGAGGAGTGTCTTGTGCAGGAGCCGGCTGTACGGGAGCCGGCGCAGTCTGCGGTTTTTGCGGCTTCTGTGTCTTCTGCGTTTTCTTGTCTTTCTTACGCTCCTTCGCAGCGGCTATGCTGTCCTCCCGGGCTTTTTTGAGGCGCGCTTCCTCGGCGGCCTGTCTGCGTCGTCGCTCTTCTTCGGCAGCCTTGCGGGCCTCTTCCTCGATTATGCGGTTGAGTTCATCGTCAAGCCGGCGGGCGCGGGCCTGTTGCTCGGCTAGAACTTCTTCGAGCCGTCTCGACTGGCTTTTGAGTTTCTCGACAAGGTGCTTCGCCTCGAGACGGTCTTCCTCGAGTTGCTTCTTACGGGTGCGTACCTGAGCCAGATCGGCCTCTCTTGCTTTCCGGATGCTGTCCATCCGTGATTTGCGTATCCGGAGCAGAGCCGCTTCTTTCTTTAGCTCCTGTGCGGTTTCCGATTCCCAGTTGCTCAGTTCCTTCAGGTATCTCATACGCCTGCGTGCCTGTTCAAACGATGATGCCGAGAAGATGAAAGCCGTCGACGATGCCGTCTGGCGCTGGCGCCGTATGTTTCGGAGCGACGATGCCAGCGACTTTCGCAGCGCTTCTATTCGGGCTTCGGTCCGAGCCACACTGTCAGCTGTCCTACGGCTCTCTCTGGAGAGGGAGTCAACTCTGCGGTTCAGCCGACGTACCTCTCGGGCCGATTGAGCCACTTTGGCGTCAAGTGTTTCGTATTGAGCCAATTGCCGTCTGATGTCGGCCGCAGTTTTCTGTATCCGGCCTTTGGTCTGTCGCATACGCTCGGTGTTCTCACGCTGTTCGTTGCGCACAGTCTTCGATGTGCGAGGCCGGGCGCCTTCGGTAAGCAGAGGCGCACACAGGATCAAAGCGATGAGAAGAAGTCGTACAGGCACTTGTCGTTCAGTGGTTTGGAGTGGCGGACGGAGGATATGTTACTTGAGGAGTTTGAAGATTTGTTCGGTGGTGATTCGTGTCGCTCCGGCCGGTATGCGTGGCTTGGAAGGATTAGCGCCGGTGTTCCATGCGGCCCGGCCGAAATTAGTCGTCACCGAGGCTGCCACGGTTCTTTTCTTTGCGGTTCCGTTGATTTCAAGCGAAGATGCTGCGAGGCCGCAGGCGGTTTCGTCGAAACTCATATAATCGGCCGTCAGAGAGTTGTCGCCGGCTTTGACTCCGATGCTCATCAGGCGGGGCGCTCCAAGAGCGAGATCCGTTGGCGAGACGAAGGTATAGTTCCACTCGTATTTGTCAGACTGCCGCAGGGGGGATACAGTGATTGACGTCAGTTCGTCGTCAAGAGGCTTGGCGTCAAATGCGAACGACTGCGCGGCGCTGCTCCTTGCGGTTCCTTTCCCGGGCTCGAAAGCCTGCCCGAGCAGGACGCTCTGGAGGTCGGAGAGAGTCAGCCCGAGATTGGCCGTGAATGTACGCATCGACTCCTTGTAGTACTTGCCGAGCGGTCTGGACACGATTATGACCGAATCGTTGTCGGCGTACATTGATGCCGCTTCGATGAAGAGCATTTTCACGGTCATGGCCACGCACTTGCCGTACACCATCGTGAGAGTGCCTGATACGGACGTTTTTTTCGGTTTGGTAAGGCTCACTTTTACAGGGACTTCCATGGATGTCCACGGAGTGTACGATTCGGTCATCAGCGCGAAGTCCGAAGCGGCCGAGCGTGCACGTGACGGTGTGGCGGTCACATCTTCGGTGACGGACTGCTGCGTAGGCGTCTGAGGATGTGTCTGAGTCTGCTTGCTGCTCTTGCAGCCGGCGAATGAGAGTATGATCGATGTGGCTGCTATGGCAGCCGCAAGTCGTGGTATGTTCATCCGGTATGTCATTCGTAGTAATATGCTTTATTTTCAACTTTGCGTTTGAGCAACGCGTCGTCGGGCGCTATGGAGAGTGCTGATTTCCAGTACTTCACTGCTTCCTGAGGTTCGCCGCACATGAAGTATATGTCGCCGGCGTGGCTGAGAATTTCCATGTCGACGGGTTCGGGGTGCGAAAGCATGTCGGCGACAGCGTGATCCGTCGTTTCAGCGGAAGCGTCGGGTGGGAGATTCTCGCGCTCGGCGGCGAGAGATCTGACTGCGCGTTCGATAAGTTCGCGAGCCTTGTCATAGTCCTTCTTTCTGAATGCCACCCATGCGTGAGTGTCGAGGAAGGTGTGGTTGGTGCTTTCGGCCGAAGTGGCGATGGATGCGTACAGCTCGGCGCGGTCGAGGTCCTTGCCGTCAAGAGCCATGAAGTAGGCGGCGTTGTTCATCGCCATGTAGTTGTCGGGATTGGCGCTGATGGCTTTGTCATAGTACACGAATGAGCTGTCGCTCTGGCCGAGCTGATGAAGCATGTCGGCCTTTGTGGTGTATATGTCGCTCAGGAGTGCCTTGTTGGCCGGAGCGCCGGTGTCGATGCTGTCGAGCAGCCGGAGCGCCTCGGCGTAGTCTTTCGACTGTACGTAGCTGAATGCGCCGAGCAGCCCGATGTACCCGTCGCCGGGGAAGTGGCTGAGGCCGCGGCGCACCAGATCGCGGAAGCCCACGGTGTCGGCTGTCTGCGCCTTGCATCGGGTGAGCATGTTCCAGGTGGCGTATTTCGACGGGTCGAGGTCCAGGCTGTACTCCAGCTGCTCGACAGCTCCCGGCATGTCGCCCATCTGTGCCTTGTAGCTCCCGTACAGGCTGTAGACCTCTGATTCAGAGGGATTCACGTCTATCAGAGCTTCGAACATCGACTTGATGCGCGGCTGCTGCAGGGTGTCGGTGTACAGTTTCATGACGTAGTCTTTCAGCAATTCGTATTTCTGCTCGAACTCGATATTGCCTGAGCGTATAGCGCGGAACACTTCGCGGTCGTATGCCACGCTGTCGCCGCGGTTGCGGAAAAACTCGGCACGGGCCAGATTGACCGGTCCGTATGTGGAGTCGGCTGCTTCGGCACGGTCAAGCCATGCCAGAGCGGAGTCGGGCTGTTGCAGGTAGTCGTAGACTTCGGCGGCGAGCAGATTGACCTGCACGTCGCGTGGCGCGGCTTCGGCCAGCCGTTCCACAGCCTTGGTCATCGACACGGTGTCACCTGCGAGCGAGTATGCCTGGATGCGGTTCACCGTGACTGGCAGGGTCGGCCCGAGCCGGTCCTCGATGCGGGCATATATCATATCGGCGCGGCTGAGGTCGGTAGTGTCCATTTTGTGCGAGAAGCGCATCAGATATGCCTGTGCGAGTTTCATCGCGGCGTCAGTCGTCGACGGCATCAGGCTGTCGACAGTGCGCCATATGTATATGACATCGTCGATGCGTCCGAGCCTCATGGCATAGTCGGCATATACACCTGATGAATTCGCGTCGGTAGGATCGGCCCTGAATCTCCGGGCTACCATTTCGTAGGCATTCTTTATGCTGTTGGTGTCATCAGACATAAAGAACATCAGCTCACCGAGGGCTCCTGCCGCGAAGTCGTTGGACGGGTCAAGGTCGACGGTGCGCCGCAGTAGCATGTAGTAGTCATCATATCTGTTGTCGGCAAGGGCGTTGGACGACTCCAGAAATATATACTGAGCCTTGCGGCTGTCTGCAGAGGCGTCACGGTCGGAATCCGACGCAAGGGCCACGACAGCACCTGCGGCTATCGAAGCGGCAGAAAGGAAAAGAGGCAGGCGGAGAAAGAAATTTTTCACGACGGTGTACTTGGTGTTGGTCGCACACCCTGCTGAATCAGAGGGCGCGCTAAGGTTAGTTACTTCACTCCCGAGTGGCCGAATCCGCCGTCTCCACGATCGGTGTCGTCAAGGCTTGCGCAAGAATCGTCCCAGACGATACGTTCGTATCGGGCCAGCACCATCTGTGCGATTCTGTCACCGCGGCTGACGGTGAACGGCTCCTCGGAGTGGTTTATTAATATAACACCTATCTCGCCCCGATAGTCTGCGTCTATTGTGCCGGGAGAGTTCAAAAGAGTGATTCCGCTTTTTAGCGCGAGTCCGCTTCTGGGGCGCATCTGCAACTCGAATCCTTCCGGAAGAGCCACACGAAGTCCGGTCGGAATGAGAGCTCGCGCACCGGGATTTATTGTCACAGGCTCGTCTACGGCCGCTCTGACGTCCATTCCGGCAGACAGGGCCGTCGCATACTCAGGCAGGGCAAAGCCCGATTGGTTCAGTATTCTTACTGTTGCCATACATCTCAATTCATAGTAAAGTACAAAGGTAAGAAAAAAAGCGGAAAGGCCGTGCTAAAAAATAAAATCAATTGTCGTATCTCCTGCAATTAGAGCCGGTTCCCCAATATTTGTTAATGCTGGGGTCGCATATCTCTGAGTGATTTTTGTCTTGTGATGAAGGAGCGTAACCGTAGCT
>CAMWZB010000064.1 GCA_947178655.1 uncultured Porphyromonadaceae bacterium | reverse complement strand
TCCTTGTTGTTTTGGAAGCGGACCACATCGGCCTCAAGCTCGATGGGCCGCCTGGTCATCAGAGGCTGGTGGCAGTTGTCGGGCTGCTCTTCTTTCTTCTTCTCCACCGATACGAGGACGCCTGAGCGCGAGCCGTCGCGGTAGACGGTGCAGCCTTTGCATCCTGCGTGCCAGGCCTCGCGGTAGAGGGCTTCAACCTCGGCTACGGATACGTCGGCAGGCAGGTTGATGGTCACGGATATGGAGTGGTCCACCCACTTCTGCACGCGGCCCTGCATGGCCACTTTCTCGTGCCAGTCGATGTCGTTGGCCGTGGCGCCGGCGTAGGGCGAGCGGGCCACGATGAGGTCGAGTTCTTCCTGGGTGTATTGCTTGTCGGTGTCGATGCCTGCCACCTTCATCCAGTCGAGGAACTTGGGATGGTAGACGATATACTCTTCGAACTGGTCGCCCGAGTCGTCGGTGTAGTCCACGCGTGCGTTTGCTTCGGCGGCGTTGATTTTGCGGCGGCGCTTGTATACGGGCATGAACACCGGCTCGATGCCTGATGATGTGCGGGTCATCAGACTCGTGGTGCCCGTGGGGGCAATGGTGAGGCAGGCTATGTTGCGGCGGCCGAAGCGGCACATGTCGGCATAGAGCTGCGGGTCGGCTGCCGACAGACGTGCGATGAACGGATTCGAGGCCTCGCGCTCGGCGTCGTACACCTCGAAGGCTCCGCGCTGGCGTGCCATCTCGACCGACTCGCGGTATGCGGCCAGTGCTACAGCGCGGTGCACTTCCTCGCTGAATGCCGTGGCCTCGGGGGTGCCGTAGCGCAGTCCCAGAGCGGCGTGCATGTCGCCTTCGGCTGTGGTGCCGAGGCCTGTGCGGCGTCCGCGCAAGGTTTTGGTGCGTATTTTAGTCCAGAGGTTGCGCTCCACTTGCTTGACTTCCTCTTTCTCGGGGTCGCGGTCGATTTTGTCGAGGATGAGGTCGATTTTCTCCATCTCGAGGTCGATGATGTCGTCCATGATGCGCTGAGCGCGGCGCACGTGGTGGCGCAGCAGCTCGAAGTCGAATTCAGCCTGAGGCGTGAAGGGGTTCTTCACGAACGAATACAGGTTGATGGCCAGCAGACGGCAGCTGTCGTAGGGGCAGAGCGGTATCTCGCCGCATGGGTTGGTCGATATGGTCTCGAAGCCGAGGTCGGCATAGCAGTCGGGCACGGACTCGCGGCGGATGGTGTCCCAGAAGAGGACGCCGGGCTCTGCCGACTTCCATGCGTTCCCCACTATCTTCTGCCAGAGTGCGGCGGCGTCGATTTCCTTCACCACCGACGGGGTGTCGGAGTCAATGGGATACTGCTGCCGGTAAGGCGTGCCTGCCTCGACGGCTTCCATGAATCCGTCATCGATGCGCACCGACACGTTGGCGCCGGTCACCTTGCCGGGAGTCATCTTGGCGTCGATGAAAGCCTCCGAGTCGGGGTGCTTTATGGATACTGTCATCATCAGGGCGCCTCGGCGGCCGTCCTGAGCCACCTCGCGTGTGGAGTTGGAGTAGCGCTCCATGAATGGTACGAGGCCGGTCGAGGTCAGTGCCGAGTTTTTCACCGGCGTGCCTTTGGGGCGGAGGTGCGACAGGTCGTGGCCTACGCCTCCGCGGCGTTTCATCAGCTGCACCTGCTCCTGGTCGACGAGCATGATGCCTCCGTAGCTGTCGGGCTTCCCGTCGATGCCCACTACGAAGCAGTTCGAGAGCGAACCCACCTGAAGGTTGTTGCCGATACCGGCCATGGGGCTGCCCTGAGGTACGACGTAGCGGAAATGGCGGAGGAGACCGAAGATTTCGTCCTCGGCCATTCCTTCGGGATATCTGGACTCGATGCGTGCCAGCTCGGCAGCGATGCGGTGGTGCATGTCATCGGGAGTAAGCTCATAGATGTTTCCGTCGCTGTCTTTCAGCGCGTATTTGCTTACCCACACCTGAGCGGCGAGACTGTCGCCGCCGAAATACTCAAGTGAAGCGTTGTATGCTTCGTCGTAAGTGTATGTCTTGCGTGTTTCCATAGCGTCGACAAAGTTGGGAATTTTTTTTCAATTACACAAATGAAAATGCAGACCGCCCGGGCGGGAATGTTCCCGTCCGGGCGGCTGTTCAGTCATTAATCGCGTAGGTTTTGTCTCAATAAACCAGCTCGATATCGTCGAGGTACATCACCGAACCTGCGGCGCCCTGGAAGAAGTCGCCGTAGCGGCTGGCGGAAGCCACCACTATGATGTTGGCGGGCTTGACGCCTTCCTTGCGGTATTCGATAGGAATTTCTATCTGTATCATGCCGTCGCCGGAGGTGGCTTCGGTGAATACATGCTCGCCGTAGGCGATGACGTTGTCGCCGTTGGAGTCGAAGAGCTGAGCCTTGCTTTCGTTGCTCTTGTTGGTCATGATGATGGCAGGCCACGATTGTCCTGTTTTGGAGTCGGTCTGCTTGCTGTCATCAACGAGAGCGGTGTAGATTATGCCCTGGTCCATAGAGCCGTTGGCGATGTGGTTGCCGCCATGGTCTACGGTCTTGGGAGTGTATTTAACCCATACTCTCATGGCTTTTGGACGGCTTGTGAAAGGACGCCCCCAGCCGAGTACGCCGTTAGGAGCCGCCGTGCGGATATAACGGCCGTAGAAAATATTGCCTGCGGCAAGTGCCATTACAACATACTTCGATTCGAGACGGGCTGATTTCAGACCGGAATGAGCGTAGTCGGTCGAGCCGGTCGTCAGATTATACGAAGCTCCCAACGTGGTCGAACCATGATTGCCCGAGTCCCAGTATGAAAGGTCTTTGTCCTTTTCATAAGTTGCTCCCGGAATCTCTACCTTGCCGTTGTATGTAAACCATTCTTCGAACGAACTGTCGGGGAGCTGTTCGGCCTGCTCGGTGGTGAAGGTTTCCAGAGCGGCGGTGGGAATGCCGTTGGCAACTGTGCAGTACTCGTAGGTTGTACCTGCGTCAAGACCCTCAACTTCGGCATAGAATCTGTCGCCTTTGGCGAAAGCGGCGCGGCTTACGGGTGTCGCTTCCACGTAGGTCCATTCGGAAGCACCACGTGCGCGGTAGTTGAACCCGGCAGTCTCTACATCGTCCTTGGCTACAGTGCCGTGGAGAGTGGCCTTGGTGGCATAAATCTCAGTTTCGATGACGGGTTCGACAACGACAGAGACGTCGCTGACCTTAATGGTCAGCGTGGCTGCGGTAACGTTGCCTTTGACGTCGGTGGCCTCGATGCCGATGGTGTAGTCGCCGTTAGGAAGTGCGTTGGTGAAGGTCTCTTCGAAGTTGAGCTGGAAGAGCGTCTGGTCGGCTTCGGCGTCGTAGGTGCTCTTGTAGTTCACGCCGATAGAGTTGATGTCGGCAAGCGCACCTTCGGTCACATTGCAGAGGTCGAAGCGGTTGCCTCCGAGGGCGGGAAGCATTGAGCTGAAGATATCGCCCGAGAGTATGACGTTGCTTATCTGCGTGGCCGATGCGATGTAGACAGAGCGGCGTCCGATGGTGCCTTCTTCGCCCATGACGGGGGTGGCGAGGTCGAAGCCGTAGCCCGAAATCTTCGGAGCGGGCACGAGTTTGACGTCTGTGCTCACTTCGATTTCCTTGCTGTCGATGACGATAGAGAAGACGGCGCCTCCGACGGTGGTCTCCTGAGCTGTATACTTGACGTTGAGTATGTATTCAGTCGCCGGCTGCGCGTCTTCGATGACGCCGTTGTAGACGAACTCCGATCCGTCGGCCTTGGTGCCTTTCAGCTCGAAAGCGAGGTTCCGGTCGGTGGACGGCATCATGAAATAGCCGCGGCGGTCGTCACGGCCTTCGAATACGAGTGAGCCCCGGCCGTGTCCGACGGTCATGGTGAAGTCTGAGAGGACGTCCTCAAGGCCTTCGGCGTAGTTGACGCTGGCGGCTACGTTGGCCACCTTGCATACGAGGCTGACGGTCGACACTTCGCCTTTGGTGATGGTGAATTCCTCGCGGCCTTTGAACCAGCGCTTGTCGAACGAAGCCGACACCGAGTCGCCTGTCCAGGCTTCGGCCACGTAGCGGCCCGAAAGGAGGTTTATCGACGAAGGAACGTTGTCAAGACCCTCGTAGCGGTATACGAGGCCTTTGTCGTTCGATATCCATACCATGCAGCCGTCAGCGAGCTCTTGCTCAGATGCGCGCGACACAACGTTCATGTCGCCGCTGACTGAGGTGGCAAGTGCGAGTCGTCCCTCGCCGTCGGTGCCGAACTGCTCAGTCTCCGAGCAGGCGGCCGAGAAGAGCAGCAGCGCTGCTCCGGTCATATAAAGATTGATATTTTTCATATCGGTAAGGGATTACACTGTTAGCATTTGAAACGGAGAGACATGGTCTCGCACTTGTTGTCGTTGTCTGTCACGGAAATCGTAAATGTGTGAGAGCCGGTGAAGGCCGGCATCATGGGGATGAAATCAGTGATATTGAATTCGACTTCGGTCTGGTTCTGCACGGCGCTGTTGTAGGGGAGGTGAAGGATATCCCTCAGATTAGTTTCGATGATGGGGTCTGTGACGTCGGCGAGGTTGAAATTCGGCATGAGGTGCATCGCATCAAGAGTTTCCTCAAAGTCAGGATTGTCCGATTTGATGGTGACTACGAGGCTCTTAATGCCCTTCGGAGCTGTAATTAGGATAATTGCATTGCCGACGTACTCGTTGGCGTCATTCACCTCGTCAAGGTTGAGGTTGGGCGAATTGTACGGTTCGAAAGACACAGCTTTATCGCCCGGTTGCTCGGGGTTTTCGGGCTGGTCGGGGCCGGGCTGGTCGGGGCCGGGCTGCTCGGGCTCTTCCTGTCCGGGACGGTCGGATGAGTCGATGTTGTCTTCGCCGATGATGACGTCGCTGTTGATGTCCTGATTGATGACCGAGGTGTCGAGCGTGATGCCTGAGCCGCTGCTGCCGCCCGACTGTTCGGGGATGTCGGGGTTCTGCTTGGCCGAGTAGCGTACGATGCGGTGCTGGCCGGGCTCAACGTCGGTGAAGGGGGTGTCCTGAGTGGTGAACACACCGTCGATGGTGCCTTCGAAACGGGCGATCATGGTGTTCGAGCCTTCGATTACTTCGAAGAAGCCTGCGCGGGTTTCGGAGGGGGTGTACTCGAGCGAGCCTTGGTCATTGGCTATGACGGTCACTTTCACGTCGTCGCCGAGGAGGGGCTTGAGGTCGTCGGTGAACTGCACGGTCACTTTGAGCGAAGCGAACGAAGCGGTCACTACTCCTATGTCGGTGATTTTGCCTTTGGTGACTGTGAAGTCCATCGTGCCGAGGTAGAGGGGACGTTCCCATTCGGCTTTCTGCACCTGGTGCGACTTCACCGATATGGTGTATGAGCCCACGGGGAGTGTGAGGACTTCGGGCATGTCGCCGTAGGTGAATGTGCGTGTGTAGTCAGCGCCGTTGCTGACAGTGACGATGAAGGGCGCGAGGTCTACCGAAGCACGGCTCACCGTCGAGGTCGACACCTTCTCGGCATCGCTCATGTCCACGCTGAGCGAGTTGAGGTTGACGCTGCCTTCCTCAGCCACAGGTGGCGTCCAGTCTTCGGAGCATGATGCTGCACCGAGCATGAGAACACCTGCGGCAAATATTGAATATATGCTGGTTTTCATTTTGATTGATTAGTCTTTAGTAGGTTAATTCGATGTCGTCGATGTAGAGCTGAGAGCCCAGGTAAGGCTTGCTGCCGGCAAATCCGGGGCCGGAAAAATTGGCGCTGGTGCGCTTTACATATTCCATGTCGTATGACGACAGGAACTTGACGTATAGTGTGGCGCACTTGGCCTTGTCGGCAAAATCGAAGTCTATTGTTTTCTGCGTATACTCGGCGGCGGCATCGAGCAGCACGTAGGCCGACTCAATCACATTGCCGTTGGCATCCTTGAACCACACTTCAGCGCTTCCTTTGTCAGCGCTGTTCTTTGGCAAATATTTGTACCAGAAAGTGAGCGAGCGAGGACGTGATGCGAAATCGATACCGCAGTCAAGGTCGTCAGTGCTTATCGGGCCGGTGCTGGTGCCATTGGTCTTGTTGTCATTGGGTCCATAGCCGGAAGGGCGGGCTGTCCTGATTGCGCCAAGATGAAGCAGGCCGGGGTCGGTGTATTTGCACTCACCCTTAGCTCCATCATCGCTGACGGCGGTGTTTGTTCCACCCCAGCCGACAGTCCTGATCAGGGCCGCTTTGCCGCTGTGCGAATCACTCGTCTGCTCGGTTCCGGAGATAGCTTTGCAAAGTTTGTTGTTACTTGCCACACCCAAACCGGAGCCTGTGGGCTGGCTTGTTGTCATGGAATTGTTGGTGCCCCATCCTTGGAA
>CAMWZB010000063.1 GCA_947178655.1 uncultured Porphyromonadaceae bacterium | reverse complement strand
CCAACGTCACAATCATTGACGTGACTCGCAACGGCGGAACTACGGAGACCTACACGCTCACGGTCGACGGCGAATTCAGCATCGAGAAGGGCGCGGATGACTTCTGGTACATGCTCGTCACCGACGGAGCGGCGTTCCGCCTCGTAGTGACGCCTAATACGGGCGAGGAGAACCGCACCGGCGCCGTCACCGTGCGGCTCCTCGGCACTCCCGAAGGCGAGGAATCCACGCTCACCATCCCCGTGGTACAGTACGGCAAGGGTGCCAACATAGGCATCGGCGGTTTCGGACCTGACGAAGACTGGACCATCAAAGCATACAAACGATAAATCAACCATGCGACAAATGTTCAAATATATCAACACAGCCATCATCGGCGCAATGTGCCTGCTCGCAGGCGCTTGCTCCGGCGATGAGCCGATGACGGACACAAGCGCTTCCGGCAGCGGAGCCGCCGTCACCATACCCGTGAATTTCAGCGTCGGCCTCAACGACTTCGGCAGCTCGCGCAGCAGCTTCGACGAGTGGTCCGACGGAGCCTGCGTGCTGATGTACAGCGCCACGTCGACCGAACAGTTCGGCACACTCTCCTACTCGACTGCTACCGCTACGTGGACTGCAACGCTGACCAATCTGCCGGAAGCAGGGGCAGGCAAGACCTGTCGCCTCTACTACGCTCCCGGCTATTCTGCTGCAGCCTATGCAGGAGTAACGACCACAGTGAACACACTCGCGACAGTACCCAACTATGCCTGCGCAGGCACCTACGACCTCGACGATGAGCAGTTCAGTCTGTTCGGTATACTTCAGCCCATCTCAGGGCGTCTCAGACTGCGTAGCGATGCGCAAGGTTCGTGGATATGGCGCCGCGGAATCCAGTACTTCGACATAGCCACTCAGAAGGTCGAGTCATGGCAAAACACCGACAGCGAGCTCACAGCCATGGAACAGGACGAAGACGGCCTGTGGTACACCCCGTATCTGTACGTCGAGTCGATACCTGCTTTCAAGTATGGCAATTTCGTATATACGCATACCGCAGAAGCAAGCAAGAGGCTACAGCCCGGCCAGAGTGTGGTCATCGATGCCCCTGCAATCGAAGAAAATACTCCGACATGGAACTGCCGCCCGGCAAGCATCACGGGTTCACTCTCTCAGGTCAATGTATACAACAGCTTTCCCAAGACCGTGCTGACCGGTGACTATGAAAATTCGGCAGGATTCCGATTCTACGGTTCTTTCACATGGAAACCATACAGCGGCTCGTCTCTTTCCTATACAAGCACATACCCCTATCCGTTCCATTTCGTAGTAAAGGATAAATACGGGTATACCACAAGATACAACGTATCATCAAGAATATCATCCGGTACATACACATTCGATTTCAATATCTCCTCCACATCAATCTCGGAGATATATCTCGAAGAAACGCACTTCGACGTCTACGTCACCATCAATTCATACACCCTCGAATACAAATAAAATCTACTCATTATGAAATCAGCAATCAAATCAGTAATGGCTGTCATGGCAGCCGCCTTCATCATGCTGGGCACAAGCGCCTGCGGCTCAAAGAAAATGGCTTCGGCCGAAATAAAGGGCGAGAAACTTCAGGCCGAAACCGTCTGCCAGCAGCTCAAGGAAGAGAAACCGGCCGTTCGCGCCCTCGGCGAAGGTACGAACTTCAACCAGTCATTCGCCAAGACCTATGCCGAAGGCCAGGCACGCGCCGAATTTGCCCGTCAGCTCAGTTCGCTCGTATCCACAGCATCCAAGCAGAGCAATGACGCCGCTAATGCTTACAGCAGCGACGGCAAGAAAGGCAACGAAGTGTCTGACCAGGCCCTCTCGTCGGATGCCTTCGCACAGCAGATAGCCGAACAGACCATCCCGGGGCTCGTAGTCATCAAGACCGAGACATACAAGCGCAAAGACAACCAGTACCACGTATTCGTCTGCCTCGAATATATGGGAACCGTCAACGCACTGGCCGAAGAACTCACCAACGCCTATATGGCACGCGTCAAGCAGATGATACCCGACGAAGACCGCGAGAAGATGCAGGTACGCCATGACTCGTTCTTCGAACAGATGACCAAATATCTGCAGCGCATAAACGGCACCGCCAACTAAACACATCATAAACCAACAACGATGCGCACGTATCTGACAGCCATCATTCTCCTGCTCGTCTGCGCGGCAGCCGCCCGGGCACAGTCGTGGTCGGAAGTAATATCAAGCGGAAAGTACTTCTACGGCGAAGCCAAAGGCGCCACCATGGCCGAGGCCAACCGCGACGCCATGGCCATGCTCCTGTCGCAGATTAAGGCGAACGTGAAGGTCGACACAGGCATCAGGAACATCCGCGTGGAGCAGAACGGAAAGGTGGTGAGCGACAACACCACCTTCGCCGCCACGGTGGAGATTGTCTCCGAAGCCACGCTGGAGGAAACCCAGATGGTAGTGTTCGAGACGGAACCCGAGTGCCATGTGGGCCGGTGGATAGCCAAAAGCGATCTCAACAAAATCTATGAAGGACGCCGCCGCAAGATTGAGGGCTATATCGACAGCGGCGAACGCGCGCTCTCCAAAGGCAAGATCGACGTGGCTCTCCGCAGCTACTACTGGGCTTTCATGCTCACCAAGTCGATGCGGCTGGCCGGACAGGAGGAATACGACGGTCACACGCTGATGACGTGGCTGCCCGAGCGCATCGAAGACATCCTGAGCGAAGTAAAAGCTGTAGTGGCACGCCGAGAGGGGGATGAGGTGGACATCTACTTCACCTACCGCGGCGCGCCCGTCAGCTCCATCGACTACACTTACAGCGACGGAGGCGTGTGGAGCAACCTCTGCACGGCCGTCGACGGATATGACCGCATGGAGTTCTCGCCCAATACGTCGCACGAGCAGTACAACATCTCCATCGAGTATCAGTACAAAGGACAGAGCCGCATCGACGCCGAAGTGGCCGGTGTGATGGCCGTGGGCGGCGAATCGGTCATACCGCGCGCATTCAAGACCGTACGCCCCGAGCCACAGGCCATAGCCGCCTCAATACCGGCCACGGCCATAGCGTCCGGGCACAAGGCCGAGGAGATTGCCGCCGCCACGCCCGTGGCGGCCGAAGCGCCGCGCAAGTCGGCCTTCAGCGACATCGACGAGGACAACTACCGGCGCCCCGAACCGATGACGGGTTCGTCCACCGATATATACAAGTCGATGATGGACACGGTGCTGACGAGTATTCTGTCGCGCACCTACAAGGTGCCCCGGCATATGTTCACCGACGTGGGCTACTCCAAGTACCGCCGCCTGGTGAAGTACGGCAACAGCAAGCTCACCGGCACGCCCGAACTGCGCTTCACGCCTTTCGACGGAGGCGTGGTCGTCCGCGGCATCCAGCTCACGTTCAGCTTCTCGCACGGCTCGCGCAAACATTTCACGGAGAATATGGTGTTCACGTTCGACAGTTCGAAGCGCATCGACAATATAGCCTTCGGCCTCGACAAGGCATCAGAGGACGACATCCTCGGCCGCTCGACCTTCCCTGTGGAGAACCGCCAGCGCATAGTGCAGTTCATGGAGAACTACAAGACGGCCTTCGCCCTCCAGGACTGGGACTACATAGCGCGTATTTTCGATGACGACGCCATCATCATACGCGGCACCGTCATCGAGACATCGAAGCGCAGCGAGGACAACTACTACAAGAACGACAAGCGCATCGTCTACCAGCGAGAGACCAAGGAGCAGTACATCAGGCACCTGCGCGAACAGAGCAAGGAATTCATCAACATCCGCTTCAATCAGACCCAGGTAGTGCGCCCCGTGGCCACCGAGGAGGTCTACGGCATACAGATCGAGCAGGACTATTACTCCAACAACTACAGCGACCACGGCTACCTGATGCTCGCCGTGAACTACAACGACCCCGACCGTCCGCTCATATTCGTCCGCACCTGGCAGCCGCAGCCCGACCCCGAGTTCGGCACGTACACCATCCACGACTTCCCCTTCATCGCCACCGAAAAGCATAGCGACACTTCCATATGAAAGCCTACCGCATCATCACGGCGCTGCTGACAGCGGCAGTCTGCGTCACCGCCGCGGCTCAGAAGAAGTCGCCGCAGCAAAGCTACGAGGACTTCTACCGCCGCTCGGCAGAGAAGTACAACTCCTTCCGCGACAAAGCCAACAAAGACTATGCCGACGCACTCCGCCGGGCATGGGTGCTGTACTACGGCGAAGAACCTGTCCCGGAGCCGGTCGACACGGTGCCTCCGCTGCCCATCGAGGAATATGAGAAACCGCGGCCCGAGCCGGTCATCGACCGTGAGATAGTCATCGAGGAAGAAATAGTCATTCCGCCCCCGGCTCCTCAGCCCGAACCCGTCGAACCCGTCGAGGAAGTGACTGTCCCCATCGACCACATCACGCCCATCGAGGAGACAAGGCCGCCCGAACCGCCGCACATCGACTTCGACTACTACGGCACGCAGTTGTCCGTCAGGGATTTCCCGTCGCTCCGGCTCGCAGGATACTCCCACGGCGCCATAGCCGACGTGTGGGAGCGCCTGAGCAGCCGCGACTATAACAACGTCGTGGTCGACTGCCTCCGCCTCCGGGAGGACCGTAATCTGTGCGACTGGGCCTATATGCGCATGGTCGACCGACTGGCCGAGGCCAAGTTCCCGTCGGACCGGCCGATGCAGACCCTCTTCACGGCATATGTCATGGTGCAGAGCGGCTACGACATCCTGCTGTGTCAGACCGACACGGCGATGGACTTCATGTACCGCTGCGACAACACGATATTCAATCACGTGTACTTCATCATGAACGGCGCCAAGTACTATCCCTATCACTCCGCTACGACGGCCTTCAAGGCGAATGTCTGCGATGTGCCGTTCAGAGGCTCGTCGCAGCTGAGCATGGAGGTGACTGTGCCGCGGCTCGACACCGTGTACTCTGACTACCGCCATATGTCCTCGGACAGATACCCCGGGGCGAAAGCCGACGTGCGTGTCAATAAGTCGCTGATGGATTTTTACTCGGACTATCCCTCCTCCGCCCTGACATCTGACTTCATGAGCCGCTGGGCATACTACGCCAATACGCCGCTGTGCGACGAAGCCCGCTCCACGCTCTATCCGATGCTGCGCTCGCAGACCGAAGGCCTGAGCCGCCTCGATGCGCTCAACCTCATCCTGAACTTCTGCCAGCACTCGCTGCCTTACGGCTACGATGACGAGATATGGGGCGGCGACCGCGCCTTCTTCCCTGACGAGAGCATCTACTATCCGCTATCGGACTGCGAGGACCACGCGATACTCTTCGCACGCCTCGTCCGCGACATACTCGACCTTCCGGTGGCTCTCATCTACTATCCGGGCCATCTTGCCACGGCCGTAGCCGTCGACGGCGCCACGGGCGACTACGTGAACTTCAAAGGGCGCCGCTACTATATCTGCGACCCCACGGCGCACGGTCCCGTGGGCGTGTCGATGGCCGGGATGAGCACTGACAGCGCCACGGCCTTTGCAGTCCGATAAAAAACCACTATCTTTGCGGAGTATAACCTTAAAAATACTCCGCTATGGCTCTGCTCGAAGTTTGTGCCGCTGATATCGAGAGTGTGCAGGCAGCCGTCGAAGGCGGCGCGCACCGCATCGAACTGTGCTCAGCTCTGTCGGCCGACGGGCTGACACCGTCAATGGGGCTGATGGCCGAAGCGCGCCGCATAACTGCCGACGGCGGCGTACTGATGAATGTGCTGATGCGTCCCGACGAGCGACCGGGATTCATACTGTCGGATGCGGCCGCTCAGGTTGTGTGCCGCGACATCGCCGAAGCGGCTCGCATAGGAGCCGACGGAGTTGTAATCGGTGCGCTCACCCCCGAGGGGGACATCGACATCCGCCGCGTCAGGCAGCTGACGGAGTTCGCCCGTGACTGCGGTCTGTCGGTGACGTTCCACCGTGCCTTCGACCACGTACGGAAACCGCTCGACGCTCTCGAAGAGCTGATAGAGATAGGGTGCGACCGCTTGCTGACCTCCGGCCAGGCCTCGACCGCACAAGAGGGTCGCATGCTGCTGCGGCAGCTCGTGGAGCTGGCGGCAGGACGCATCGTCATCATGCCGGGAGCCGGAGTGACGCCTGACAATGCCGCCGACATAGCCCGCTACACGGGCGCTGCAGAGCTTCATTCGTCATGCCGCCGCAAGAGTGCCGTCAGCAGCGACGCCGTGACCGTCCGGGCCATCGCCTCATCAATAACCCGAATCTATCCAATACCATGAAAAAGATATTCGCCTCCATTCTGACGGCTCTCGTCGTCAGCTCTTCGGCCACTGCCGCCACCCGGCGCGACTCGGTGGCCATGTGCACCGACTTTCTCTAC
>CAMWZB010000062.1 GCA_947178655.1 uncultured Porphyromonadaceae bacterium | reverse complement strand
ACAGTGCACCTGAACGACGGCATGCTGACAGTCAGCATACCGGGCCTTGACACATTCGACGCCGTGCTGACCGACATGCAGGGCCGAACCGTCTCCCGGGCCGCCACCGATGCCGACGGCTCGGCCACTCTCCGGACAGACGCCGTCAGAGGCGGAGTGTACATCGTCAGCGCCGCCGGACGGGCAAGGAAAATCGTTATAGAATAAATTTTTTTCGAAAAAGTGTGTAACAAACCGGCAGGCCGCGAGTCTACTGAGTGTAATGACCACACAAGAGTTCGAAATACTTGCCTGCTCTCTGCGTCCCCGGCTGCTGAAAGTAGCCGGACAGATCAGCGGCTCATCAGACGAGGCACAGGACATAGTCCAGGACACTATGCTGCGCCTGTGGTCGATGCGCGATGACCTCGGAGAATACCGCTCCGTAGAGGCTCTGGCCGTGCTGATAGCCAAGCGGCTGGCCCTGACGTCGGTGCGGGATTCGCACCACAGCGACCGCTGCGACCTGTCGGAAGCCGACGCCACCGACGATGAGCAGCCCGACGACGCTCTCATCAGCCGTCAGCGCTCACAGTACATCGACTCTGTGATGGCTTCGCTGCCCGACACACAGCAGGCCCTCCTGCGGATGAGACACATCGAAGGCTATGACAACGCCACCATAGCAAGACTGCTCAACACATCGGAGGGCGCAGTGCGCACAGCACTGTCGAGAGCGCGCCGGCGTGTGGCAAGAGTCTTCAACATCAATATCCTCTACAAATGACACATATGACCGAATCCGAAGTAAGAATACTCATAGCGAAATTCCTCGACGGCTCAAGCACCCCTGAGGAGGAACGGTCGGTGTACGGATGGTTCGCGCAAAATGCCGATGCCGGAGATCTGGAGGAATACCGTCAGATGTTCGACTGGTACGCAGCCCTCGAGGCTACAGCACCCGCAGCCGACCGGAATGAACTGCGTCGACGGCGCCGCGGCAAATGGCTCGCAGCGGCAGGCATCGCCGCATCAGTGGCTCTTATGGCAGGCATCATCGCACCCTTCGCCTTAAGTCCGGGAGCCGACTATGACTCCGAGCTGTACGCCACTCTGGAGGGAAGTTATGTCTCGCGCGGAGGCAAGACCGTGACCGACATAAGACTCATATATGACGACCTGATTCGCGCCGAGCAATTCGCCGACAGCCTGCAGTCCGAGCTCGACAGCCGCGACATAGATGCCGAACTGCAGGAGCAGATACTGGCCAGCGTCACTCGCGACATATCAGACCCCGTACTGGCCGAATCCGTGCGCCGCGACATCCTCGAAAGTTTCTAACACTCACCTTCACACATACTATAATGAAGAATATCATCATACTGCTTATCATCACTGTATGCGGCATCAGCGCCGCTGCCCAGGCCCGTATAGACCGTGTTGTCAAGTCGATAGAGCACAACAAGGACGTCGAGATGACATACTCGGAGCGCCGCACTCCAAAGAGGCACAAGATATGCCGCATAACAAAGGTGCTGAGTTTCAACTCTACCAAGTATTATGACAAACTCGTCAATGCATTCGAGGGCGAACGGGAGAACACCGTCTCGGCCATGCGCACCAAGGACAGCTTCATATATCACTTCGAGGACAACCGCGCCGAATCGAAGTACACACTACAGTCCACGCCCGGCCACAATGGCTCCTCGACATCCTACACCTTCGTCATGACATGGCGCGACAAGGAGCAGGACAGATACGGAACCACCGGCGACATCATCGACCAGGACGGCGTCATCATGTCCCATCCGTTGCAATCACTGTCCTCGCTCGAAGAGCTCCATGAACTGCGCTCGCTCGACAAGCTGAAAGAACTGCGCCAATGGGGCGACGAAGTCCGACGGCTGTGCCGCCATCAGACCGAGACTCGCTCTTCAGGAGCATCCGGTCGCGACAGCCGCTCCCGCACCCGCTGCCGCACCGTCACCGCCACCGATGCCGACGGCAACACCGTCACCACCGTCCGATACTACGAATCAATCTGATTTTTTTTCGCACGGCCATGTCACCTTTGGCTGCGGGCAGGCGTCTTACAGTCGAGATATCTCGAAAAAAGATTTACAAACCCCCGTTAAGCCATATAGACAGAAATGGAAGAACTTGTAGCAATCATCGTGCCCATAGCCATATGTGTGGTACTCCCTGTGCTCATCTCATGGATAAAGTACCGCCATGACACCAACAAGGACAACAAAAACGCCGAAATCATCCTCAAGGCCATTGAGAACAATTCGTGTATTGACGCCGACAGCCTTGTCGAAGCCCTCGGGAAGAAGCGGAAAACGCCGCTCGAAGTGCTTCAGCAGCGCCTGCTCAGAGGCTGCATATTCACCCTCATAGGCATTGCCGCCGCCATATACTCGGTGATAGATGCCTGTACAACTGCTTACTTCGACATCAACGACCAGCCGGCATTCATAGTGGCCGGAGTCTGCCTCGCCATAGGCATAGCCTACCTCGTGGTGTACTTTGTCACCCGCAAGAGTATCGGAGACGGCGACAAGCGCCCCGAATAATACCTCTGATGGACCGCGGGCAATTCATACAGTACGTAGAGAGCAATCAGAGAGACCTCAGACGCTTTCTGACCGCTCTCTGCTGCGGTGACAGCGCCCTTGCCGACGACCTTGCTCAGGAGACTCTCCTCAAAGCCTATCTGGCATGCGACAGCTTCCGGGAAGAGTGCAGGTTCTCCTCTTGGATTTACCGCATAGCCTACAACACATTCGTCAGCAACCGCCGCGGCCATACATCGGCCGCACCACTGGCAGAGGGCAGGGACGTGGCAGGAAGCGAGCGCGCCGACAGAGCATTCGAGTACGATGACCTGTACTCGGCTCTGGACAGGCTATCTGCCAAAGAACGCTCCGCCATACTGCTCCACTATATGCAGGGCTACTCGATTGCCGAGATTGCCGGCATTACGGAGTGCTCCGAGGACGCCGTGAAGCAGCAGCTATCCCGGGGGCGACAGCATCTCAAAGGATTCTTAAACAATCAGCCATATGGAGGAAGATAGACTCAGAGACATTCTGCAAGACTTCAGTCCGGCCATGACACCGGACAGCATCTTCATGTCTCGACTGGAAGAAAAACTCCGCTCAGTCGAACTGGTCAAACAGCAGCTTGAGCAGCAGCGCCGCCGCAACCGTCTGGCCATAGTCCTGGCGGCATTCACAGGATTCATCTGCGGCATCGTCTCGGCGCTCTGCTATCCCGCCCTTGCAGCTGCCATCTCCGCGAGTATCACGGCAGGGACTGCTGCGGCCCGTCTGTTCTCGCTGTACGGCAGTGAAGTGACCCTGACCATCATGTGCATGGCTGCGGCCGTCGTGACCTACACCGTATACGACATCACCATGCTGCTCTCGCGGCGCTCCGCCCCTACGATAGGTCTCCGGAGAGAGTAAAACTCATCATCTGCACCGAACATGCAGCAGACCCGACTTCCACATTGCCGGGAAGTCGGGTCTGCTGTGTATTTTTCCGCTTGTCAGGCGATATCAGTACTGTTCGTTCTCGTTGGGGAAGTCGCAGTTCTTGACATCGTCGATGTATGAGCCTACAGCCTGATTGATCACCGTGGAAAGATCGGCGTAGCGGCGAAGGAACTTGGGAGAGAAGCCCTGATTGATGCCGAGCATATCATGCATCACCAGTACCTGACCGTCGACACCGCCGCCGGCACCGATGCCGATGACAGGTATCGAAATCTCGCTTGCCACGCGGGCAGCCAGCCCGGCAGGGATTTTCTCGAGTACAAGGGCGAAGCAGCCTATCTCCTCAAGCATCTTGGCGTCGGCGATGAGCTTCTCGGCTTCGCGCTCTTCCTTGGCGCGTACGGCATAAGTGCCGAACTTGTTTATGGACTGAGGGGTGAGTCCGAGGTGTCCCATGACAGGAATACCGGCGCTGAGTATGCGCTCGATTGACTCCCGTATCTCGGCTCCGCCTTCCATCTTGACGGCTTCGGCATGGCTTTCCTTCATGATGCGGACAGCCGAAGCGAGGGCTTCCATCGGATTGCCCTGATATGTGCCGAACGGCATATCGCACACGACCAGCGCACGCTGAGTGCCCTTGATGACACTCTTGGCATGATATATCATCTGGTCAAGCGTGATGGGGAGTGTGGTCATATTGCCGGCCATGACATTCGAGGCAGAGTCACCTACGAGGATGACATCGATACCGGCTTCATCGATGAGTTTGGCCATGGAATAATCGTAGGCCGTGAGCATGGCGATTTTTTCGCCTCGCTGTTTCATTTCGATAAGACGCGAAGTGGTCACTTTGCGCTTGTTGTCTACTGTATTTGTCGACATGTGTTTTTTGCGTTCTGAATAATATGATATTTCCAGAGGTAGAGTTTCGAAAGAGCGTGAATCAGCGCACGCCGAGACCGGCAAGAAGCTCTATGGCTTCGGAAGCCGTCATGGAGCGGCGCTGTGTGAGATGTTCGGCGAAGGCCTCGACCACTCCGGCGACAGCCCGCTGGCGGAATATACGGTCGACATATCCCAGACACGAGTCGAAGAGCCGTCCGCTCTCGTCCTCGTCCAGAGAGCAGTATTCTGCCGCGTCAGCCAGGACAGCGCTGCGGATCTGAGCCGTATCGTTTGACGTGAGGCCGCGGCCTCCGAGGATGTAGCGGCGGCAGACGATGTTGCCCAGAGCCATGGATGTCGAGAGGCGAAGGTCATTGAGAGTCTGGTGCCATACTATCTTGGCCGACATGCGGGGATTGCCCTTGAGTCCGAATGCATGGCTCATGACCATACATTCGCCGGGGTCGGCATCAAGATGTATCTCGGCGAGCGATTCCTCTCCGTCGCAGGCCACCAGAGTTATGGTCATCCCTGCAATACCGTATGATTTGTCGCGCTCATCAGCGTAGCGCAGTGAAGATTCGTACATAATTACACGTTTACGTATATATACACCTGTAATAACGGAAAATACATCCGGTCAGTTCACCACCATGATTTTGGTGACTACGCCTGACGACGAGCCCGAAGCGTTCTGGGAAGCCAGCACGTAATAGATACCCGAGCGCACTCGACGTCCGGAGGAGTCGCAGCCGTCCCAGGTGATCATGCCGCCTTCCGACGTGCCGGTGAAGAATACATTTCCCGAGGCATCGGCAATCTTGACAAGCGAATTGTCCATCAGTCCCTTGATGGTTATCCACCCTGTATAATCGGGGCGGACAGGATTGGGATATGCGTAGACATCGGAGTAGTCATCGGCTGCCGGAGAGGAATTGCTGTCAAATGCCACCACGCCAAGGGGAGTGCCGAAGTACACGCGGTTCGACAGCGGGTCGCAGGTCACGCTCTCCACCTTGTTCGAAGGCAGAGGCGAATTGTTGGTATTGAAGTGCGCTATCACCTGCGTGCCGTCGGCACTGACCAGATAGACGCCCGAATTGGCCGTGGCGAGCCACTTGCGGTCCGACGGGTCACATGCCACACCGAGGATTTCCTCGCCCCCGAGCAGATAGTCGCCGTAGCTGGTGCCGTCATTGCGCGGCACGATGGGACGACGCACCCGGAAGTCGGAGCCGAAAGGATCGGAAGGCATGAAATAGAACACGCCCTGGGTAGTGGCGAGCCATATACGGCCTGAAGCATCCTCCTTGAGGTCGTTGATATAATACGGACCTATCACATTGCCCTCGTAGTCCTCGAAATCACTGTACTGCACACTGCGGAGCGACGACACATCCGTGTAGCCGCTTCCGCCGAAGTGCACACACTCGAGTCCGAAGCTGGCTTCTCCGCTGACGAAGAATGCAAAGCCCTGATTCTTCTTCGTGAAGAGCATGCGGCTGTCTCGCGATATGTAGCGGCCCATATCCTGTATACGGGGCACGACTATCCAGTCGGAAGTCTTGACTGCAGTGAGGTCGCCGCGGAGTTTTTCCTTGGGCAGAATGAAGTATCCGCTGCTGGTCGTAAGGTCTCCGGCATATCCCATGCCCACCCACAGGTTGCCTTCGGGGTCGATGGCGACATCGACCATACGGGTGAGCCACCAGTACGAGGGAATAGGAGTGTTCGCCTTGCCGAACACAGCCAGAATCTTGCCATCTTCCACAGTGAGTATGCCCGGACCCTGACATGCCACATAGTAGCGGCCGGGGTTGACATCGTCCACCACCACACGGCAGGCACTGCCCAGTCGGGTGGAATTATTGGCCACGAGGAAGTCCTTCCACCCTTTGTTAGTGTATGTGTTGGCGTCAAGTACGGCGGCATCGCTGACCTTGCCCTCATACACATGGTCGATGTAGAAGGGCACTTCGCGGAAGTTGTCGCCTATATTTTCGTAGATATACGTAGCTGATTTATTGGCCACATAGAGATGCCGGCCATCATTGCTCCACACCATCTGCACAGGTT
>CAMWZB010000061.1 GCA_947178655.1 uncultured Porphyromonadaceae bacterium | reverse complement strand
GCCCGTACCCACGCGCTTCTCGTCGATGTAGATGTTGGCGCCTTCGAGGGCGTCGCCGCCGTTGACGGTCAGGAAGCCGTAGGCCGGACGCAGTATCAGGTTGACCTTTACGGCCTGATTGGGGTCGTTGACCACGACAGTGCCGGGCTCGGCGTGGTAGTCGGTGGCCTTCACCACGTAGTTGTATGTGCCGAAGGGCACGCTCTTGCTCACGTAGCCGTCGCTGTTGAGCGCCCAGGGCTCGCCGTTCACCTCAAGGTAGGCGTCGGTGGGCGAGACGGTGAATTCGAGGTACTGCTTCTGAGTGGACAGATATATCTCTCCCAGCTCCATGCGGTAGGTGGTGGCTTTGGTGAGTCCCTTGCTGAAGCGGTAGTCGCGCAGGGTGCTGATCGACGAATTGCTGTTCGAGATGGTCACGCGGCGTGCGCCGGGTGCCACGTATACCAGATAGGCGGGGCGTCCGCCGACGGTGCGTTCCTCGACTTTGCTGTAAAGACCGCCGAAATCAAAGTGGTATCCGCCTGCCTCGACGTTGGTGACGATGATGAGGGCGCATCTGTCGCCGCTGCTCGGGTCGGTCACCGGATGTACGCGCGGTGTGGTCTCGTTGGGGTCTTCTGCGAATGACTTCACTGTGATATTGTTCTGGGCCACGGCCGATACGCCGGTCAGCAACAGCAGCAAAGATAACAGGGTTAATAATTTGGATTTAAACAACATAACTTGGGTCAGAGTGGTGTAGAACCTGTGAGAAATGATGAAAAATGAGGGTTAGAATTCATTTTTATCGGCAAAGTTACACATTAGTTAACAAAATACCCCCCCAATTCTTAAATTATGTTAAATTTATTGTTAGTCATGAATTTCTATCTGAATCATGGTTTTTCGGTTGGTGCCGGGCAGCCGGCCGTACGGCTCCATTTATCAAAATTATGTAAAAAAGCTATCGGGGTAGGACTATTGTTCGATTTATTTGTTGTATATTTGTGAATGATTAATAAGAAAATATATCAATGACTACATTTAAAGAATTGGGTGTCAGCGACGACCTCTTGAGAGGTATAGCCGACATGGGCTTCGAGACGCCGATGCCCGTTCAAGAAAAAGTGATTCCCGAACTGCTTTCAGGCGACAGCGACCTGGTGGCACTGGCGCAGACCGGCACGGGAAAGACGGCCGCGTTCGGCCTCCCGCTCATTCAGCGTGTCGACACGTCAAGGCGTGTTCCCCAGGCGCTTATATTGGCGCCGACGCGTGAGCTGTGTCTGCAGATTGCCGGTGACCTGGCCGACTTCTCGAAGTATATCGACGGTCTGGTTGTCCTCCCCGTATACGGTGGAAGCAGTATCGAGAGCCAAATCAGAGCCCTGCGACAGGGCGTACAGATCATCGTCGCCACACCGGGACGTCTTATCGACCTGATAAACCGCGGAGTGGTGAAACTTGCCGACATTCATACGGTCGTTCTCGACGAAGCCGACGAGATGCTCAATATGGGTTTCGTCGACTCGATAAACGATATCCTCACACATGTGCCCGACGACAGGAAGATGCTCATGTTCTCTGCCACTATGCCGGCCGAAGTGGCTCGCATAGCCAAGCGGTTCATGAAGGATGCGAAGGAAGTCGTCGTCGGCACACGCAACGAAGGCGCCAAGAACGTCCGACACATATATTATATGGTGAACGCGCGTGACAAGTACCTCGCCCTGAAGCGTGTCGTCGACTACTCGCCCAATATATATGGCATCATTTTCTGCCGCACGCGCCGTGATACTCAGGAGATTGCAGACAATCTCATCCGTGACGGCTACAATGCCGAAGCTCTGCACGGCGACTTGTTGCAGCAGCAGCGCGACATCGTGATGAAGAAGTTCCGCGACCGGGTCGTGCCTCTTCTGGTGGCCACCGACGTTGCTGCCCGCGGACTTGATGTCGACGATCTTACACATGTCATCAATTACGGCCTGCCCGAGGATACGGCAGTATACACGCACCGTTCGGGTCGTACGGGCCGAGCCGGAAAGACCGGTGTCTCTGTGGCCATCATTCACTCCCGTGAGAAGGGCCGGCTGCGCGAGATAGAGCGCATCATCGGAAAGACCTTTGAGCGAAAGGAAGTGCCGACTCCCGAGCACATCATAGAGAAGCAGCTGTACAGTCTCGCCGACCGGATCGAGAAAGTGGAAGTGAATGTGGACGAGATTGACCGCTATATGCCCGGAGTCCTCCGCAAGCTCTCGTGGCTCACCACCGAGGACCTTGTCCGCAGGGTGTTCTCTCTGGAGTTCAATCGTCTGCTCAACTACTACAAGGACGCTCCGAACATTGACTTCATCGACGAGAAGCCACGCAAGGAGCGCAAGGAGAAGGACAGCCGGCCCAGAACTGACAAAGAGAAAGACCGCCGCACCGCAGAGCGCGGTATGGCGCGTATTTACGTCAACCTTGGAAAGGGCGACGGATTCTTCGCCGGCAACCTCATCGACATGCTCAATAAAAATATATCCGGGCCAAGAATTGACGTGGGCCGGATTGACCTCCTGCCGTCATACTCGCTTTTCGATGTCCGCAAAGGCGACGCTCACCGCGTGGTCAGCGCTCTGAAAGGACTTGAATTCTTCGGCAAGAAGGTATACAGCGAAATTGCCGACAAAGACCGCAACTATGCAGCTTCTTCAACGAGGAAGTCCGCCAAGGGTGGCAAGAAGCAGAAAGCCGTATAACAAGTTCTTATCTCCGAATCACTTATGCGCATACTCCGAAACATCATAATGGCTTTGGTGGCTCTGCTGTCTGTGACGTCGGCAGAAGCGCGCTCGGCTGCGGACTTCTTCGCGTCGGCGCCGTCGGCGGTCATGCCTCTGCTGAAACCGGCCACAAGGCTTGATATGCTCGATTACTTCAACCACGGGGTTGACACGCCCTCGAAGAACAGTTTCGACGGGCCGGCACGTGTGGTTCTCAACGACCCTGACAAGCTCGTCATAGAGATCGGTCAGCTCAGCACAGTACAGCTCGGTCTTCTCAAGCAGAAAGGCGACACTGTGGTTGTGCTCATAGAGACTGTGCATACTCCGATAGCCGACAGCAGTGTCCGTCTGTTCAGTACTGACTGGAAGCCTTTAGTCGGCGAAGGGCCGCTGGCTATGCCTTCGGCTGCCGACTTCATCCCGAAGAAAGACCGCCGGCGTACGGATGCCGCCGACATTCCGGCCATGATGTTTGTCAGAACGGACTTCGACCCGGAGACAGGAAATTTTACAATGTATAATAATGTCGCCGATTACTACACGGCAGAGGAGCGTCCTGCCGCTCTCGACCTCATGAGGCCGTCGATGCAGATGCGCTATGACGGCAAAGGCGCCTTTCGCGAAGTGAAGTGATGTCTGCTCAGCGTCATGCCATAAAGCTCTCAGACCTCACCCGGAGGCTGTCGCACACAATTGCGGCGGCTCCCGGACTGTCGGATGTGTGGGTCACAGCCGAAACGTCTGACGTACGCTCGTCAGGCGGCCACTGCTATATGGAGCTGATACAGAAGGACGCCGACTCCGGCATGCCTGAAGCCCGCTGCCGGGCCGTCATATGGGCTTCGGCATACGCGCGTCTCGGAGCCCGCTTTGCTGCCGTCACCGGCTGCCGGCTTCGTTCGGACATCCGGATAATGGCGAAAGTCAGTGTCAACTATCATCCTGTATACGGACTCACGCTCGTCATCAGTGATATAGACCCCGACTACACCTTGGGAGACCTTGCGCGCCGACGTGCCGAAATCATCGCCCGGCTTCAGGATGACGGGGTCTATGACATCAACCATAATCTGCCGTGGCCGCAGGTTCCGCGCAGAGTGGCAGTCATATCGGCCGCCGGAGCCGCCGGATACGGCGACTTCGTCCACCAGCTGCACTGCAATCCTTTCCGCCTTGCATTCGACACGACGCTCTTCCCTGCGGTACTTCAGGGAGAGCGTACAGCACCGAGCATCATAGCCGCACTTGACCGTGTCATGGAGCGTATCGATGACTTCGACTGTGTGGTCATCATCCGTGGCGGGGGCGCCGTGAGCGACCTCGCTTCATTCGATGACTACGACCTGGCCTACAACGTGGCGCAGTTCCCCCTTCCCGTGATTGTCGGCATAGGACACGACCGCGACACCACGGTCCTTGACTATGTGGCCAACACACGAGTCAAGACTCCTACAGCCGCGGCCGAATTTCTTGTCGGCCTCATGGCCGACGCTCTCGGGGCCGTCCGTGCTGTCGGAGCCGGGATACTTCGCACTGTCACGGCTCGCATAGCCGCTCAGCGCGAGCAGCTCGCGTACTGCCGGGGCAACCTGCCGGCTCTGGCAATGGCTGTTCTTGAGCGGAACCGACACCGCGTCGGGCCTGATGCGGCTGCTTCTGTGGCCGATGCTGCCCGGCGCGTCATCGCGGCACGTCGCGACCGTCTTGACTCGCTCGCTCAGGTCATCGACGCCCTGAGTCCCGAGGCGACTCTCCGCCGCGGATATTCCATCACTCGTGCCGGAGGTCATGCGGTGACCGACGGCGACTCCGTAGCACCGGGAACAGTGCTGACCACCACTTTCGCACGCGGTGCTCAAGTAATCTCTCAATCAATACTGAACAATGGAGAATAACGATACCACCGGACTTACATACAATAAGGCGCTCGAAGAGCTCGAAAGCATTCTGGCCGAGTTGCGCTCGACATCATGCGATGTCGACACTCTGGCCGAGCGGACTCGTCGAGCTGCCGAACTGCTCGCATACTGCCGTAGCCGACTCACTCGCACCGAAACAGAGCTCGCCGACGTTCTGGCACAGCTCGATAATGCCATTGAGGACTGATGGCTGTCGACTTCACTCCACTGGCTCGCCTCATCTTCAGGCCCTTGGCCTCGAAGATGAAGAAGGTCCGTACACCGTCCGACTTCGAGGCTGTCCAGCACCGTGTGCTCGCACGTCTGCTGCACAAGGCCCGGAACACCGCCGTAGGCCGCCGATATGAATTCGGCCGCCTGCACACATATGCCGACTTTGCCGCCGCGCTGCCCATAGTTGGATATGAGGACATCAGGGCCGATGTCATGCGCATGATTCGCGGAGAGTCAGGCATTCTTTGGCCGGGCCGGTGCCGCAGTTTCGCGCAGTCATCCGGAACTTCCGGCGGCAAGAGCAAGTTCATTCCGGTCACGGATGACTCGTTGCGGCACAACCATTATGCCGGTGCGGCATGTTCTGTCGCGGCATATCTCGACCGGAGCCCGGATAGCCGCCTTTTCGGAGGGAAGTGCCTGATCCTCGGCGGCAGTTTTGCCAATGAACTGACAGGCGTGCCCCGGGGAGTATGTGTAGGCGACCTATCCGCCACACTCATCGACCGTGTCAATCCCTTGGTAGAACTCTTCCGTGTCCCGGGCAAGGATATAGCCCTTATGCCTGACTGGACTCGTAAGCTCGATGCCATAGCCACAGAGGCAGCCCGCCACAACATCACCAATATTTCCGGCGTCCCTTCCTGGTTCATGGGAGTTCTCAGACGGATAATGCAGATCAAAGGAGTCGACAGCATCCACGACGTGTGGCCCGACCTTGAGGTATTCTTTCATGGAGGTATAGCCTTCGAGCCGTATCGCAGGCAGTACGAGGCCATCACCGATGTCTCAAAGATGCATTACTCCGAGAACTATAACGCCTCCGAAGGGTTCTTCGCCACGCAGGATACACCCTCTGAACCGGGCATGCTTTTGCTCCCTGATGTGGGCGTATTCTACGAGCTCATCCCTCTCGAAGCTCTCGACAGCGGAGCTCCTGCGGCTATCCCGGCCTGGGAGGCCGAGCAAGGACGGACATACGCGCTGGTCATTTCGGCGTGCAACGGTCTGTGGCGATATCTCATCGGCGACACTGTCCGCGTAGAGAGCACAATGCCTCTGCGCATCAGCATAGCCGGACGAACAAGCAGTTTCATCAACGCCTTCGGAGAGGAGGTCATGGAGTGGAACACTGACCATGCAATAGCCGAAGCATGCAGGGCCACCGGGGCTGCCGTAGCCAACTATACTGTCGCGCCCGTATATGCCGAAGGCCGACAGAGAGGACATCACCAGTGGCTCATCGAATGGTCGGCCGAGCCTCCATGCGGAACTGAGGCGTTCGCCGATATGCTCGACCGCCTGCTACAGGACGTAAACTCTGACTATCAGGCCAAGCGTGCCGGAGGTATATTCCTTGACCGGCTCGAGATAGTCTCTCTCTCTGCCGGTGTATTCGACTCATGGCTGCGCACATCCGGAAAACTCGGAGGCCAACGCAAGATTCCCCGTCTTGCCAATGACCGGCATATAGCCGACAAAGTCCTTGAAATCAACCGTAATCTCGATTTAATACATTAAAAACAGTACATAAGAAAATGCGTAAATTCCTTATT
>CAMWZB010000060.1 GCA_947178655.1 uncultured Porphyromonadaceae bacterium | reverse complement strand
GGCACGCGCAACTTCACCGGCAACCGCCTCCAGCTCGCCTACGACCGCAACTTCGACCTCAACCCGGCGTCCAATCCCGTTGAGAGCGACTACTTCCTTGAGCGTGGCGACTACCTGAAACTTGACATGGTCACACTCGGCTATACACTCAAGACTCCCAAGGCGCGCTTCATGGACTCGCTCCGTCTGTACTTCACGGCTAAGAACGTATTCACTATCACCAAGTTCAGCGGTGTCGACCCCTCGACCTATCAGGTCAACGGTCTCACCCCCGGCGCTAACGGCTCGCGCAACTACTATCCTTCGACGCGCCAGTTCATCGTCGGTCTGCAGCTTGATTTCTAAAATACCATCAAAAACAGAGTCTTATCAATGAAACTGTATCAATATATAGGAGCAGCAGCCCTCGGCATAGCTTCGCTGTGCAGCTGCACCGACCTGAGCGAGACACTCTACGATCAGGTGGGCACCCAGAACTATTATAATACCAAGTCCGACGTCGAGCGAGCAGTGTTCCGTCCCTTCGAGCACGCTTATTGGAGCATCCAGAGCCGTCATGTGCTCAACGAACTCTCTGCCGACCAGCTCATCACTCCTACTCGCGACGGCTGGTGGGACGACGGCGGAAAATGGCGCCGTCTCCACTACCATCAGTGGGACGTAGAGGACGGCGGTGACGCTCAGACCGAGTGGAACGGCTGCTTCCAGGGCATCATGCAGTGCAACTACGTGATTGAGGACCTCGAAACTCTCGACCCCGAGAAGTTCGGTTTCTCTCAGCCCGAGTTCGACAACCTCTCCGCGCAGGCACGTGTGCTCCGCGCATGGTTCTACATCCGACTGCTCGACGCCTTCCGCAACATACCTCTTGCAGTAAGTTACAATAATGTGGACCTCAACACCACTGAGCAGGTTGAGCCCATGCGCATATTCACCTTCATAGAGGAAGAACTCAAGGACTGTATCGACCTTCTGGTGAAGAAAGAAACCCTCGGCTCGAACGCCCTTCTTCAGGGCCAGTGGACCAAGGCCGGAGCTGCCGCGCTTCTGGTGCGTCTCTACCTCAATGCCAAGGTCTATGTGGGAGAGGAATACTATACCGAATGTGCAGAGGTGGCACAGAAGATTCTTGATGGAGAATACGGTGCATACCGTGTCGCAGACCGCTGGGACGCAGCATTCGACTGGAACAACAACGAGTGCGACGAGGTTATATTCGGATTCCCCGGTTCGCAGGGTTATTCGTTCTGGCACTATCAGGGCGACACTTACTGGTGGACCGTGCCTGCCCGCGCCCGCTACTACTTCAACGACCGCAAGGCCAAGGGCGGCGACCACAACACCAAGTATGCAGCTTCGCCGAGCTACGACCTCAGCGGCAATCTCTACGAGTACGAACTGGGCATGCCCGTGCAGAATTTCCGGAAGTATCCGGGTGACGAGCGCATGAAACTCTACCGCAATCTCGGCAACAGCACCCGAGAAGGCATGTTCCTCTTCGGCTATCTTGAATACACCGACGAGAACGGCAATACCAAACGAGTTGCAGCTCCCGAGCAGCCCTACGACCTCTATATCCGCGATGCAGTAGGCCGATTCCAGAGCCTTTCGCCCGACAGATGGCCTGCCGACAAGACCAGCAACCTCATGAACGGCGACCACAACTCAGGATGGCACTTCGCCAAGTATCCTTTCTATAGCGATGACGATGCCCACCAGATGGAGAGCGACTACACCGAAATCCGTCTGCCCGAGATTATATATTCGCTTGCCGAGTGCAAGCTCCGTCTGGGCCAGTCAGGCGCCGCCGAGCTCCTCAATTCCGTACGTAAGCGCAACTATCCTGCCGAGAACTATGATCAGGTACTCTATGCTCCCGAGGGAGATGTCGTTCTTGACGAGCGTGAAATGCTCGCTGAATGGGGCCGTGAGTTCTTTGCAGAGAGCCGGCGCCGTATCGACCTCATCCGTTTCGGCAAGTTCTGCCGTTCATCATGGTGGGACAAGACTCCTGACGTCGACAACCACACCGAGATATTCCCTATTATGCGGCCTATCCTCAACTCAAACCGCAGCCTCAGACAAAACCCCGGTTATAACGACTAATCATGAAAAATATAAGCAACATCATAGCCTCTGCAGCCATAGGAATGATGATGGCCGTTTCGGTCAGCAGCTGCGAGGACCACAAAGAGCTCATTATATATGAGGGCGAACTGCCCATCAAGTCGTCGACTCTGTTCATGGTGGGCGACGCTACGCCCGGAGGATGGAGCCTCGACGTAGCCACTCCGCTGACTCCCGGAGAGGAGGACGCCCTCATCTTCGGATGGGAAGGTCAGCTCCGCACCGGTGAGGTGAAGCTATGCCTGAGCCATGCAAGCTGGGACGTGCCTTTCATCCGTCCGCTCACCAACGGAACGGAAATCAGCAGTACCGACATCACCGACGCTGCTTTCGCCATGCATGCCGGCGACCCTGATGACAAGTGGAAGGTGACCGAGGCTGGCAAGTACCGTCTGACGTTCAATCTGCGCAACCACACCATGTCGACGGCTTTCCTCGGAGGCCCCGACGCTCCCGTGGTGGTGCCTGTGGAGGCAGAGAACGTATATATTGTCGGTGATGCCACCCCCAACGGATGGAATATCGACGAGGCATTCGAGTTGACCAAAGAGTCGCAGTATATATTTGCATACGAAGGTGTCCTCAAGACCGGCGAAATCAAGGCCTGCACCGACCGCACCAAGGGATGGGACGTACAGTTCATCCGTCCGACTTCCGACGGCGTGGAGATCGGGCGCAATGGCGTGGCTGCCGACGACTTCGAGTACACCATGGCTCCCGACAACAAGTGGAAAGTGACCGAGACCGGAAAGTATCGTCTCGTATTCGACCTCGAAAGCTGGAAAGTGAGCGCTCAGTATCTCGGTGAGGCCGAGCCGGACCAGCCCGAGCAGCCCGCAGGCACCCCGATAGAGACAGAAACGCTCTTCATGATAGGCGACGCCACTCCCCACGGCTGGAGCATGGACGATGCCACGGCTTTCACCGCCGATGCTTCGAACAAATACCTCTTCACATGGGAGGGCTCTCTGAAGACCGGCTCAATGAAGGCTTGCACAGTGCAGGACGGCACCTTCGCCTGTCCCTTCCTCCGTCCGGCCACCGACGGCGTGACCATCTCGGCCGACGGCGTTGCCGAACCCGGATTCATCTATACCGCCGGCGACCCCGACAACAAGTGGAACGTGACCGAAGCAGGTTCATACCGCATAACTTTCGATCTCGAGCACTATACAATTACTGTCATAAAGACAGATTCCGGAGAGCCTGAAGAGCCCGTGAAGCCCATAGATGAACTTATGGAGGCCACCACCTTCCATCTGATAGGCGATGCCACTCCCGGAGGCTGGAGCATGGACAATCTGACCGCACTGACGGCAACCGCAGAAAAGCCGCACGTGTTCTCTTGGACCGGTGAACTCAAGACCGGCTCGATGAAAGCCTGCGTGGCATCCGACGGCACTTTCTCATGTCCCTTCGCCCGCCCGGCCACCGACGGTGTGACCATCTCGGCTGACGGCGTTGCCGAACCCGGATTCATCTACACCGCCGGCGACCCCGACAATAAGTGGAACGTGACTGAAGCCGGAACTTACACCATCACTTTCGACCTCGAGCACCGCACCATCTCTGCCGTGAAGGTTGAATAAAAATCACCAAACTCTAAGAACCAAATCAATGAAACACAATAAAATGACCATCATATCAGCAGCCGTCATCGGTGCCTCGATGCTGGCTTCGTGCAGCGAGGACGTCAATATGAAGCTGCCTCCTGTATTCACCCTCCCCGAACTTCCGCAGATCAGCGACGTGCACGTCTACAAAGCTCCTCTCTACTGGAGTGTGTACGAGTACTGCTACGAGCTCGAGCGCGCAGGAGTCCCCTCGAGTGACATGGACATCACGCCGGAGGAGTGGGACAAGATTCTTGACTGGGTGGCGCGTGACCTCAAGCCTCATGGCTATGACATGGTGTGCACCGACGGTTTCATCCCCATGCTCGCCAAGGATGCGAGCGGATATATGACACACTACGGCTCCACGGCTCTGAAGGATCTTGTGGCCAAGGCCGAGGCAAGAGGCCTCAAGGTGGGTGTGTACGACAATCCTCTCTGGATACACGGTGATGAGTCGACTCCTATCGAGGGCACTGACTACACCTTCGCCAACCTCCCTTACAGGGGCGTAGAGGAGGTGACCAATCCGGATGCCACCGGCGACCGCTGGTTCAAATGGGCCATGGCCGATCATCCCGGTGCACGTGAATATATCGACGGATTCTTCAAGCACTACTCCGACCTCGGCATCAAGTATATCCGCATGGACTTTCTCTCATGGTATGAGGACGGAAAAGACCGCAACATGGGCACTGTGGGCTACGGCTACGGCCGTGCCTCATATGGCCGAGCCCTGTCGTACATCGCAGAGTCCGCCAAGAAGTATGGAGTGTTCACTTCGCTCGTGATGCCGCATATGTACAACGATGCCGAACTTGAGGCTCAGTATGGCAACATGGTGCGCATTGTGGCCGATACCGCTACCGGCGGATGGTGGCACTTCTCATCGGCTGACCGTGGCCGCTCCTACGCCAACTGGCCCAATTGCATGAATATGTTCGACGGTTTCATCTACTGGTCGCACATCGCCGGCAAGGATAAGGTCATACTCGACGGTGACTTCATCCGTCTGAACACTTTCGAGTCGGATGCCGAGAAGCAGTCCGTAGTATCGCTTCAGCTCATGGCCGGCGGTCCGGTCACTGTATCTGACCAGTACCACAATATAGGTTCCAATCTCCGGTTCTACACCAACGACGAACTGCTCGCACTCAACGCCGACCGATTCGTCGGACGTCCCCTGAGCGAGACTCTCAATGACGCCGACAGTCAGATATGGTACGGTCAGATGACCGACGGTTCATATGTCGTAGGTATGTTCAATCGCGAGGACGCTGCCAAAGCAGTGACGCTCAATCTCTCGGCCATCGGTCTGGACGGCGCTTGGAATGTGCGCGACCTGTGGCAGCATAAGGACGAAGGATCGACATCGACCATCAGTGCCCAGATACCTGCCCGTGGATGTAAAATAGTGAAACTCACCAAGTAATCCATGAAGAAGCAAAGTATAATGACTGCGGTCATGATGGCCGCAGCGGCACTCGGCGTGTCTGCGGAGAAGGTGGCATCTCCATCCGGAAACATCGTTGTGGATGCCTGCGTGGCCGATGGAGGCAAGCCCACCTATACCGTCACATACAAGGGGCGTACCGTCATAGAGCCCTCGCATCTCGGATTCGAGCTTGTCGGAGCTACAGCTCTGCTTGATAAATTCGAGATTACGGGCACCGAAACATCCTCGTCTGATCAGACCTGGACTCCCGTGTGGGGAGAGAACAGCTCCATTCGCGACAACTACAACGAACTTCTGGTGCATTACAAGCAACCGTCAACCGACCGCTACATGGACGTACGCTTCCGCGTGTACGACGATGGCGTGGGATTCAGGTATGAGTTCCCTATTGACGGTCCGCTCGGATATTTCAATATCAAGGAAGAGCGCACGCAGTTCGCCATGACCGGCGACCACACCGCATGGTGGATAGCCGGCGACTACGATACGCAGGAGTACGACTACACCGAGAGCCGTCTGTCCGAAATTCGCGGCCTGATGGACTCGGCAATATCGTCGAACGCGTCGCAGACTCAGTTCTCGCCCACCGGTGTGCAGACTTCTCTCCAGCTCAAGACCGACGACGGCATATACATCAACCTGCACGAGGCCGCTCTGGTCGACTACTCGTGCATGCACCTTAACTTCGATGACAAGGCTATGGTCTTCGAGTCATGGCTTACTCCCGACGCCCAGGGCGTGAAGGGACGTCTGCAGACCCCGGCCAAGTCGCCCTGGCGCACGCTTATCATCAGCGACGATGCCCGCGACATGCTTGCGTCGAACCTCATTCTGAATCTCAACGACCCCTGTGCCTACGAGGACACTTCGTGGATCAAGCCCGTCAAGTACGTGGGCGTATGGTGGGAGATGATAGCCGGCGGCAAGCAGTGGTCGTACACTCACGACCTTCCCTCTGTGAAACTTGACCAGCTTGACTACACCAAGACCCGGTGCCACGGTCAGCATCCGGCCAACAATGACAACGTGAAGCGATACATCGACTTCGCCGCCGAACATGGTTTCGACCAGGTGCTTGTCGAGGGATGGAACATCGGCTGGGAAGACTGGTTCGGCCATCAGAAGGACTACGTGTTCGACTTCGTCACCCCATATCCTGACTTTGACATCGACATGCTCAATAAGTATGCTGCCGACAAGGGCGTCAAGCTCATGATGCACCACGAGACTTCGTCTGCGGCCACCAACTATGAGCGACATATGGATA
>CAMWZB010000059.1 GCA_947178655.1 uncultured Porphyromonadaceae bacterium | reverse complement strand
CCACCCCATCCTCTGCGGCGGCAAGACTTACACCTTAGCCGGCGCGCTCCGCGGTCACGTAGGCTCGTCGATCTGCGAGGCTGACAAACTCCAGCTCGCCCTCGACATCATCGCCAAGGCCAAGGAAAAAGGCGTAAACCTCATTCTCGGCACCGACTGCGTGGCAGGTGACGCATTCAGCAACGACTGCAACACTCAGATTTGCTCCGTCATGGAGATTCCCGAAGGATGGGAAGGCATGGACGCAGGTCCCAAGACCCGCGAGAATTTCGCAAAAGCCATCAAGGGCTCGAAGACTATCCTCTGGAACGGTCCTGCCGGTGTATTCGAATTCGACAACTTCACCGCAGGCAGCCGCGCTATCGCCGATGCTGTGGTTGAAGCCACCAAGGAAGGCGCTTTCTCGCTCGTAGGCGGCGGCGACTCCGTGGCATGCGTGAACAAGTTCGGTCTCGCCGACGAAGTTTCGTATGTATCCACCGGCGGCGGCGCTCTCCTCGAAGCCATCGAGGGCAAGGTGCTCCCCGGCGTTGCAGCCATCAAGGGCGAATAATCATCACCCTGCTCCACTGAAATAAGCAAGAGAGTGTGTCAACTTCATGATGCACTCTCTTGTTCTTTGTGATATATGGATATGAACACTACTCTCAACGACGATTTCTTCGACTGGGTCGAAGCGCATATCAATGACGACCTCGCCGCTCTGAGGCTCAAGTATGCCGGAAAGAGTGGGCCTTTGGACTATGCCGAGGCAATAACTCAGATTGAGTGCCGCAGGCGATTCGGCAAGAAACTCGCCGACACGCTGGCTGCGTTCCCGCGGTTCTACTTCCCCTCAGTACTGGCCGGCGAACAGTCCACAGCCGATGTTGTGGCTTCTTTTCACGCATCACTCGTGGCCGAAGGTCTTCCGGCAGCCGACCTGACAGCCGGTCTGGGCATCGACGCACTGCATGCCGCCACCCGGGCATCGTCGGTAACAGCCATTGAGCGCGACAAGCCGAAGGTCGAGGCGCTGCGCTACAATGCCCGGGGGATGCACGTGGCCGACTCTGTAGAAGCCATCGAGGGCGACTGCACCGACTTCACCGACAAGTGCCTGGCCGACGGCCGGCGCTTTGCCACAGTATTCATCGACCCTGCCCGACGTGCGGCCGACGGATCGCGCGTATTTGCCTTAAGCGACTGCGAACCTCAGGTGACGGCTATGATGCCGAAACTTAGCCGCATATGCGACCTGCTCATCATCAAGGCATCGCCTATGCTCGACATAGCGCATACGATAGCGGAAGTCACACCGCCGCCCATGGCTGTAATGGCCGTCGGCACAGCCACCGAGTGCAAGGAACTGCTCATAATGGTCAATTTCGCACACCAGGCCTCTGACACGCCCACTCTCATCGAGGCCGTGACTCTCGGAGCACACCGCCAGGCGGAGATATTCTCCTTTACGGCCGCACAGGAGCTGAATGCACCGCAGCCCCCGGTATGCGACACGCTTACCGAAGGCTGCTATATCTACGAACCGTCGCCGGCCCTTATGAAGACAGGTGCGCTAAGGCTCGTAGCCTCACGATGGAATCTGAGGATATTCCACCCCAACACGCGCCTGCTCACTTCGCACGAATATGTCGAAGGCTTTCATGGCACGGCATACCGCGTCACAAAGGTATTGCCATGGGCTTCGAAAGTGCTGAAACGTTTCGCCCGCGAGTACCCTCGCATCAACGTGACCGTACGCAACTTCGGCATGTCGGCCGACGCACTGCGTGCAAAACTCGGCGTCCGTGACGGCGGAAGTCAGCAATTGTTCGGATTCACTGACAGCCACGGCAACCGAGTTCTGGCTGTAACTGAGAAAGTCTGAATATTTTATCCGACGATGTCGGCGAGTCTGTCAGCAGGCACGGTGGTCTGCGTGCCGTCGGCCATGTTCTTGACCGTCACCGTACCTTCGGCAAGCTCAGATTCGCCTATGATGGCGAAGAAAGACACCGCCATGGAGTTGGCATAGCCTATCTGCTTCTTCATCTTAGACTGGTCCGGATAGATTTCAGCCGATATGCCCTGCGCGCGAAGCTGTTTGATGAGCCCGAGCGATGCGGCGGCCTCGGCGGTGCCGAAGTTTGCGAAAAGCACACGGGTTGAACCGGTCGTCTCCGAAGGGAAGAGATCGAGTGCGAGAAGCACGTCATAGATGCGGTCGGCTCCGAAGGAGATGCCTACACCGGAGATGCCGTCAAGGCCGAAGATGCCGGTGAGGTTGTCGTAGCGGCCTCCGCCCGATATGCTGCCTATTTCGGCATCGAGAGCCTTCACCTCGATGATGGTGCCGGTGTAGTAGCTCAGGCCACGGGCAAGCGAGACATCTATGTCGAGTTGTGCGTTCAGGCCCAGCGCGAGGGTGCCTTCGTAGACCGTGCGGAGTTCTTCGACGCCCTTGGTGCCCGTATCACTCGGAGCAAGGAGCTCGGCAAGTTTGGCGAGACGTTCGGGACCGGTGCCGTCAATTTCAAGGATGGGACGGAGGGCCTCGATCGACTGCTGCGACAGACCGCGTGCGGCCAGCTCCTCGTTCACCTTCTCAAGACCGATTTTGTCGATTTTGTCGATGGCCACCGTAATGTCTACCAGCTTGTCCGGAGCGCCGATGAGTTCGGCGATACCGGCCAGCACCTTACGGTTGTTCAGCTTGATGGCCACACGGATGCCCAGACGCGCGAACACCATGTCCTCCATCTGGAGCAGCTCAATCTCGTTCAGCAGCGAGTCGGACCCTACCATATCGGCGTCGCACTGATAGAACTCGCGGTAGCGTCCCTTCTGCGGACGGTCGGCACGCCATACGGGCTGTATCTGGAAGCGTTTGAAGGGGAGCTGAATCTCATCGCGGTGCTGCACTACGAATCGTGCGAAAGGCACCGTAAGGTCGTAGCGCAGGCCGCGGTCACAGATTTTGGAGGCCAGACGCAGAGTGTCGTTGGCTTCTATCAGAGCCGGGTCCACACCCTTGAGATAGTCGCCCGAATTGAGAATCTTGAAGAGGAGTTTGTCGCCCTCTTCGCCATATTTGCCCATCAGCGTGGAGAGATTCTCCATCGCAGGAGTCTCGATCTGACGGAAGCCGAAAAGACGGAACACCTCACGGATGGTGTCGAATATATAGTTGCGACGCGCCATCTCCACGGGAGAGAAGTCGCGCGTACCTTTGGGTGTAGAAGGTTTCTGTGCCATTTGTGATTTCTAATTTTGCACAAAATTACACAAAAAACCACGGATATGCAATACCTCTCAGAAGTAATAGGCAAGGCCGAGCGACACTCGGTTCTCGCGGAAAGTGAGGTCGCCTTTCTGCAGGTCGGTGATGCCTAAGTCGCCCTCGACGGATACTGTGACATTGCCGATAGGGAAGCCGACCCCGATCTTCCATCCGCAGTCGAAGCGGCGCTGCGACCGCCACAGGTCAATGCCGTCGTCCTCGACCTCGGCAGGCATCGAGATATCGCCGGCAAGGGCATAGCTCAACTGTGGACCGGTGAATAAATTCAGCGCAAAACGGTCAGAAAAGTCTAACGAATAGCCGAACACGAGCGGAACGCGCACTCCGAACTTCTTCACCGGCCCGTCAATACTGACTGTATTGACATTGTCCACTATCACCGACAGGTCCCGGATCTTATATTGCCCGTAGAATAGCGACACACCGGGCTCGAAGTAGAAGTTGCTCCCCAGATATAAGTTGCACACCACACCGGCGGAGAGGCCGGCACCCGTGCGGAAGAAGTCATCCGAGACATTATCGTTATGCATATTTCCGGGCAGTTCGATATTCAGATTGGCCTTGACGCCCCATATCGGACCGGTATTGTCCTGGGCCATAGCCGGGGCGGAGCCAAAGCACAAAGCCGCCGCCGAGAGAATGAGTGCAGAAAGCTGACGTTTCATAAGAGAGGGGTTTGATTCTGTTTTATTAACGGATAAAACTCCGTATTATTACTGCGACCTCTCTATATCCACATTTTTCGGACTTTTTCAGCGCTCTTGCACTGTATTTCATCAATTATGCGTAAATTTGCACTTTAATCAGAACAAAACCAAAGAAAAAGTAATTTATTGCAACAATGACAGAAACAATCCAAACAACTCTGCGCGACAAGGCGTGGGCGCGCTGGACTGCGTTGGTGCTCGTGGCACTGATGATGTTCTTCGCCTACATGTTCGTCGACGTCATGTCGCCGCTCCAGTCGCTCGTCGAGACCCAGCTCGGCTGGTCGCCCGGCGCGTTCGGTTACTATGCCGGAGCCGAATACATCCTCAACGTGTTCGGCTTCCTCATCCTGGCAGGCATCATCCTCGACAAGATGGGCATCCGATTCACAGGCGTGCTCTCGGCATCTGTGATGCTCGTAGGCGCCTGCATAAAACTCTACGCCATCAGCTCCTACTTCGCAGGTACAGCCTTCGAGCAGTGGCTCTCGTCATGGTGGACCGAGATGCCGGGCAGCGCCAAGCTCGCCGCATTCGGATTCATGATATTCGGCTGCGGATGCGAGATGGCCGGCATCACCGTGTCAAAGACTCTTGCCAAATGGTTCGAAGGACATGAGATGGCACTCGCCATGGGTCTGGAGATGGCTCTTGCCCGCGTAGGTGTATTCGCCATTTTCTCCATATCTCCGCGCATAGCATCGTGGCTCGGGACGCCCGACGTCGTTGTTCCTGTGGCATTCTGCACCGTCCTCCTCCTTATCGGACTCATATCCTACATAGTATTCTCTTTCATGGACTCCCGCCTCGACCATGAAGTGGCCTCCGCTTCCGACGCTCCCTCCGACGAGGAATTCAAGATGAGTGACGTCGGCAACATCCTCAAGAGCAAACTATTCTGGATTGTAGCCATGCTCTGCGTGCTCTACTATTCGGCCATTTTCCCCTTCCAGCGCTTCGCCACCAACATGCTCCAGTGCAATCTCCACATGGACGAAGCCGCTGCCGCCGACATCTTCCGATGGTTCCCTATCGGAGCTGCAGCTCTCACTCCAGTGCTGGGCTATGTGCTTGACCGCTACGGCCGAGGAGCATCCATGCTCATCGCAGGCGCCATACTGATGATAGCCTGCCACCTGACCTTCGCTCTCGTGCTGCCTGTATATCCGGCCACATGGCTCGCATTCACCGCCATCATCGTGCTGGGCATATCGTTCTCGCTCGTCCCGGCTTCGCTGTGGCCCTCTGTGCCCAAAATCATGGAAGCACGCTACCTCGGCTCCGCTTACTCCCTGATATTCTGGGTGCAGAACATCGGTCTCGCTCTCTTCCCCATACTCATCGGCCAGGTGCTGATGTGGTCCAATCCCGGCATCAGCGACCCCATGAAGTACAACTACACCGCCCCGATGCTGCTCTTCGCCAGTCTCGGCGTCCTCGCGCTGATATTCGGCATATGGCTCAAGGCTCTCAACGCCAAGCACAAATACGGACTCGAAGACCCCAACATGACTTCTTCCAAAGAAGTGCTTGAAGCCGAGACCGAACAGGCCGACGCATAATCAGGCATACACCTTATATGACTGCAGGGCCGCGGGACCAAGTCCGCTGCCCTGCTTTTTATATACACCGGCCGCCTCTACCGGACAAGTCTGTAACCCGTGTAGAGCAGACCGAATCCCAAGGCGAGACTCAGCAGCATGTACAGCATGACGAGCAGGAAGCGCGACTGTCCGAACAAGAGCGTATTCTCGTTGATGAATGTAGAGAATGTAGTGAAGCCCCCACAGAAGCCCACCGTGAGCAGCAGGCGCAGCTGAGGCGACGCAAGCGCTCCACGGTCAGCCAGACCATAGAACAGCCCGATGAGAAAGCACCCGAGCACATTCACTGCCAAAGTCCCCCATGGGAACAACACTGCCGCCGGGAACCACGACTGCACAGCCCGCCCGAGCACATAGCGACACACGCCGCCGAGTCCGCTGCCGACGAATACAGCTAAAAAAGGTAATATCTTCATTTTTCAGAAATTGTTATCTATCCGGTCATCACATCTGCAAATATAGCCAAAAAAACGACGGCAGGCAATCTCTTCCGCTCAGCAGGCTGCTATGTAAATACATTTTTGTACTTTTGCACGAGTACTCCTCAAACTCCTAATGTTATAATAAACCATACTGTATACTTTAGAATCTCATGAATTTAGACTACGGTACATACTTCACAGTAGTGGCTTTCCTGATTCCATTCCTTATCCTGACCACTAACTGGGTATTGGAATATACAGGCATCAAAAGCAACAAACGCAAACGCGAAGAAGCCAATGCACGGTTTGAGCGAATCGTTGAAAATCTGTCTTCCGACTCTCCCTCGGCTCAATTGTCAGCCGCAGTGCTGCTGCGGCAGTTTTTCTCACTTAAAATAGGCAGAAACAAACACCTTCATACCGAAGCTGTCAACGTCATTTCGTCAATCCTCCG